>NZ_JBQFZU010000031.1:0-46836 GCF_056542405.1 Ruegeria sp. AD11(2025)
CAGGACGGAGGCACGCTCTTTGATCTGTCCCGATGCCATCACGTCGACGACCTTCATCTTCACAAGATCACAGCCGCGAAGTTTGCTGTCGATTGCCATATTGAACAGCGCGAGGTCGCGATGGTTCTCGGCCAGTTCAAGTCGAACTCGGATCGCCCAGACGTGCTTTGGCTTCAGCGGTCTTTTCTGGCCAACGATACGTCCTTTGTTCCAAGCTGGGCGAAGCGCGCGAATGGCTGGTAAATTTGGTGTTTCCATGACTGATCCTCCGATCCGCCATGCCCTCCCAAAGCGACAACCCGACGTTGACGAGGCACCATATCAGAGGATTTCTGCGCTGCCTCCGAGGTCTGCAGAGAGCCCGACCTGTACCTTGGATATTGGTGGTGCGCGCGCACGCAGCGGGAAAATCGCTGCATTTGCAACCACCCAAGTGCTGTCATGCAGCGGAGGAACCTGCCATAGGTACGAGGCGCAGCGAGAATACGAGAGGCAATTCAAAGGTCCCGGAACAAAACGTGCATTTGCCGAGCGACATCATATGGCTAGTTTCGGCGCTCTGAGGTCATATGAGCCATTGGTCATCATCGAAACTTGTTGACCACTGAAATAAAGACGATGGCGGCTGCAAATCCAAAAAAATACCTCAATTTTAATGCAAAGACTAATTGGAAGTTACTAAGAATCTCGCGAGTGCTTCGCACGGTTGCTCGAGCACCCGCATGCGTTCATGCGCCTGTTTCGCGTTGGGAAAACAAACCCTTCAGTACGAAATTTGCCGTACTGGGACTATGAGCGCAGGGAATGTCATACACAATCGCCAACCTGCTGAGGGCTTTAACGTCGACATCATGAGGCATTGGGGACATCGGATCGATGAAGAAGAACAATGCATCGAGCTTGCCTTCACAAATCATCGCACCAAGCTGCTGATCCCCTCCCAAAGGACCACTTTTGAGGCAAGTGAGCTTTAACTGTGGTGATGCCTCTAGAATTTTGGTCCCGGTCGTTCCGGTTGCGAATAAGTCTGCTACTTGGAGCAGGGATGTGTTCTGTCGAACCCAGTCTACTAGGTCTGCCTTTTTGGCGTCATGAGCGACCAGAGCCAACCGCAGCGGGTTATCGGATGAATTGCTCGACAAAATCTGATCCAAGGCCTACCTCTTCATAGTGATTTCGGCACATCTCGATCTTCGTGAAAACGTCCTCATATCCCATCGTCTTTCCCCACGGATCGACGTAGAGCATGACGCCGTTGACCTGAAAGTAGGTAATCATTTCACTAACGTCTTCAGGGACGATCAGCGTATGAGTCTCGCCTGGAGGCTCAAAGACGTACCCGCCTTCGTGAGCTTCCCAGTCGTGCTCAAGGTAGTGCCAACGGCCCTTGAGAACAAAGCCATGTACGGGTTGAGGATGGCGATGGCGTGACAGCACCCCTGACTGACGAACCCGCAACAAGTTCATCCAATAGCCTTGCGAGCGATTGAGACAGAGGGGTCGAAATGAAACGGTTTCTGTTTGCGGCACCCAAACGCGCTCATCGTCGGGAACGGCGTCGGGAATGACAATCTCGTCTTGAGCATCCTCTGGAAAAGGTAGCTGGTATGGCATTTTGGGGTCTTGATCTTCACCTTGAACCGGCATGGCGCGGCCTCCTTACATTGCTAAATATCCACCATCGACAGGATAAACGGACCCAGTAACAAACGCCGCCTCTTCCGAAAGTAGCCAGGCTACCAGTGCACCAACTTCCTTAGGCTGTCCCCAGCGATCGAGTGGTGTTCTGTTCAGGATAGGGTCATTTCGGGCAGGATCAGCGCGCAATTCTGAGGTCATTTCGGTCGCAATCCACCCCGGAGCAACAGCGTTTACACGTATCCCGTCATTGGCCCACTTACCAGCAAGCGCTTTGGTCAATTGAGCCACGCCGCCCTTTGACGCGGAGTAGGCGGGCACCAAAGGTCCGCCGAAATAACTTAACATCGACGCTGTGTTCACGATGGCACCTTTGTTGTCAGCCAACAATGGTTGGGCCGCAAGACAGCATCGCATGGTGCCGGTCAGGTTCACGTCGATGACCTTCTCAAAGATCTCAATCTCGTACTCTGCGGCTCGGGCCAATATGCCCGCGCAGTTGACCAAGCTGTCGAGCCGGTCGAAACCGGAAAAGAAGGAAGATACCGCTTCGGTGTCGCGCACATCCAATTGGGCCGCGCGTAACCCGGTGTTTTGAGCGACATAAGCCGCAACTTCAGTGTCATCGACGCCTGTGACAGTCACAGTCCAACCTTTTTGGTGCAGCATTTCAGCTATGCCTGCGCCAATTCCTCGGGTGCCTCCAACAACGACGGCATGCGACATTGATCAACTCCCTTTTGCAAGAAATGCGCTAACGGCTTCGCGAGTTGGCATAGGTGCAACGGCCCCATACCCCAGTGTTGCCAGTGCCGCTGCACCGTTAGCATAGCGCGCGGCTTCAAAAGGGTCATCGCCAGCGACGATGCGGGCCAGGAATGCGCCATCAAAAGTATCCCCGGCTGCAGTCGCGTCAACCGCCGCTACTTCCTGTACCGGAACCAGGTGCCTGTCATTCTGAGTTGCGACAAGTGTGCCTTTTGCGCCAAGTGTAAGAGCGACAATTTTCGCACCCAGACCCTGGTAGAAATCGACTATCGCGATTGGGTCGTCCAGACCGGTCAGGTGCACTGCGTCATCCATTCCGGGTAGAGCGATGTCACAATGAAGCATCGCGGCGTGCGTTACTGCCCGGGCTCGTTCAATTGGCCATAGTTTCAGCCGTAAATTTGTGTCGTAAGAAACCATACCGCCCGCTTCCTTGACTACTCGAATGGCTTCAAATACTGCGTCAGCGGCGGTGTCTGATATGGCCTGACTGATGCCCGACACATGAAGGACCTTCGTTGTCCTGAGCGTGTCGAGCGGTAAATCTTCGGGAACAATGCGGCTGGAAGCCGAGCCTGCGCGGAAATAGCTGAACTCGTGCCCGTCCTTACCATGAGTTACAAAATAAATTCCCGTATGCGCGTTCGAAACCTGTTGAACCGTAGACGTATCAACGCCTTCATTGGACCAGAGATCCATGAAAGAATTGCCGAATGTATCGTCTCCAAGGTGAGTGAAATAGCCCACGCTTGCGCCCTGTCGGGCGGCAGCTATGGCAGCGTTGGAGGTATCTCCGCCATGGCCCGGCAAGTAGTTTCCATCGGGTTGCTGATTGAACTCCAACATGGGTTCGCCAAAGCAGAGGATATCGGGTGTCATGGTTTTCTCATCTTGAAAGGGACCGCACCAATCAAGGTGCGGTCAGTTTGGTCGGGAGAGTTATTTGGATGTGTAGCTTTGCCCGACACCTGGAATTTTCCAGATGCGGAAGTTCGGGATTTCAGGGTCTTCGAAATTCATGTCGCCATCGACCCAGATATGCAGATGGTTGGAAACCACATACATTTCGCCATCCGGACCCCAGGCCAGCGTGTCGGGCCAGTTCATTTCCGGGTGGTAGACGAAGCGGCTGACCTTACGCGTGGATTCATCGAACTTCATGATCCCATCCAGCGACAGCGCGGTCATATAGATGTTGCCCGTATTGTCTGCGGTCATTCCGTCGGTGTTCGAGGGCAAAACAGCTGCGACTTCAACCGCGTTTTCGATGACTGTCTCGTTGGTCTCGAAATCGCGCAGGATTTCAGTCGGTAGGCTGTACAGATGATTGCCGGTCAGGTTGGTCCAGTAGAGCGTTTCTTTGTCGCCCGACAACGCGATGCCGTCGGCACCCGTGCGCATTCCGCCATTCTTCAAAACCGGGCGGTTGTCGATGTTGAAAAAGAAATTCGGCTCATCATTGGTGAACCGGTGTTGGTCCAGAATGCGACGTACCGAGTTGGTGTTGCTGTCATAGACAATCAAACCTCCGTGCAGCGGATCGCAAAAAATGCCGCTGTCGGCGATATAGGCAAAGCCCGTGTCGTTATCGACAGCGAGGTCGTTCAGGAAGGAGCATTGACGGTCAGCTTCTTGTGCAGAGAAAACGTAACGCTGGATTTCCTTGTTTTCTTTCAGGTCCCAAAGCACCAACTTGGCGTCACCGTCTTCGAACGGAGGGCCCGCCACATGACCTTGATCCAGTATCCACATCACATCGTTGCGGTCGATCTCAAAACCCAGCACGGCTTTCAGACCATCGGGGTTCGACATGTTGTTGAATTCTTCGGACGGAAACGCCTCCAGCTCCCACGTGTCGCCGTTCTTGACCAGCTTCGACACAGTCGAAGGAATCTCGGCCCCACCCCAGCGGGCAGTAGAGACGTAAATGTTACCCTGACTGTCGACCTTAGCGCCCTGTATCAGCGCCTTGCCAAATATCTCGCTGCCTTCCCACGCAGATTTTGTCGCCTCATCCTTGACGGCATAGGGCAAACTGTTCCATTCCGCGATAACCTCGGGCCCATTCGCGAGCGCCGGGGTAGCCAGAACGGCGGTAAGGGCCACCGTGTTGATCACTCTTTTCAGCATGTATTCCTCCCTTGCTGAGGTCTGGTGTTCCGCAGGCTGTTGCGAGCAGCCTGCGGAGCGTCATTAATTGGGATTAAATCCGTCCGTACTTCGCGAGACCTTCGCGCAGCGAACCACTTTCAATGATCAGACGGGCCTGTTCAGCCTCGCGCGCATCAATGTCTCGGGCCATTTCCAAAACTGATTCAGCGTGCTCGCGTGGGACACAAACGACACCGTCGATGTCACCGACGATGATGTCCCCCGGATTAACGATGACATCACCCATCGCCACCTCGACATTTGACGCGATGGTTTTTATCCGGCCCAAGGTCGTGCCGGGCGAAACGGTGCGCGCGTAGACCGGGAAGTCGAAATCGCGCTTGATTTCAACAAGGTCCCGCACGCCGCCATCCAGAACTGCGGCTTCGTGCTTGTTGGCAACTGCTCCGGCTGCCATCAGGCCTCCCCAAAGGGCAACTTCAGCCTGACCATTGGTGGAAATAACGATAACCGAGCCTGCATCTGCTTCGTCAATTGCATTCAAGGCATGTTCAGGTGGTAGAAATTCAGCGCTGGGGCCCTCAAGGACGGTGACAGCGGGACCAACGATCTTGGATTCATTGATCCGCGGTTTGATGCTTTCGGGAAGAAACCCGGTTTTGCCAGCGACCTTGTCGACGGCGTCGGCAACAGAAGCGGTCGCCACTTCGCGAAATCCGGCTACGAGTTCTTTGATGTCCATTTTGCTATCCTCTAGTTCTTGGTGTTTTGTTAGAAAACGGCTGTCAGGGCCGAATTGATCTGTTCGCTTGCGAGGGTGGTGTTGCCGACCTCAAGCGCCTTTGCCGGTAGAAGGTTGCCGCCCATGCCAACACACAGGGCACCCGCATCGAGATACGATTTCGCATTCTCTGGTGTCACACCTCCGGTCGGCATCAGAGCCACGTCCGGAAACACCGATTTCAGAGCTTTCAAAAATCTCGGTCCACCAGCCGCTTCTGCGGGAAAAACTTTGACCAACGTGGCCCCGCTAAGCGCATGATGCTGAACCTCGCCCGGTGTCATGGCACCTGGGAGGTATGGAACACCTGCTTTCAGTAGCGCGCGCGCCACGTCGTCGCTCCAACAGGGCGAAACGACAAATTCCGCTTCGGCAGTAATAACTTGCTCCGTCTGTTCCATCGTCAGAACCGTGCCAGCCCCGACACAGATCGACGGATACCTTTGGCGAAGTTCAGAAATGACCCCTACGGCATCTGGAACAGTTGTCGTGATCTCCAGAGCTTTGATGCCTCCAGCTGCGAGAAGCTCGCAGGCTGCCAGTGCGATTCCTGGATCGTCGTGGCGGATGACTGGAACAACCCGCGCTGATCGGAGGGTAGCAACAACGTCTACCATTTGTTCACCCAATGCTCCGGGTGTTCATCACTCAGAACCTTGGCGACTTCGCGCGCAGCACAACGTTGCAGCATCACGACGGATCGCTCGGAATACCAAGCTGCGTGGTCCGAAACGATGGTATTTGGTGCTTGCAGAAGCGGGTTGTCCTGACGAACTGGTTCTTCCTCAAAAACATCAATGCCTGCCCCAAAAACCCTACCTTCACTCAACGCTGCGGCCAGGGCGGTTTCGTCCACTAGTCCTCCGCGGGATACGTTCACTACGATGGAGGTGGGTTTCATCATTCCGATGCGTTCAGCGTTAAGAATGTGCCGGGTTTCTGACGTCAGTGGCGCATGAAGGCTTATGACGTCGGCAATGCCGCACAATTCGTCCAATTGGACCTGCTCAACACCGACTGTCCGTGCCGCTTCCTCCGGCATGTACGGGTCGGATGCCAATACACGGGTGAATCCGAGAGCGCGAAACTTGCGCGCTACTTCCAGCCCGATTTTGCCGCAGCCGATTAAACCCAGAACGCCGTTTTCGCGGCTTGGAATTACTGCAGACTGCCCAATGCCCCATTCGCCTCGACGCACCTCTGCATCGCGCGACGGAATTCGTCTTTGCACCGAAAGATACAACGCAACTGCGTGTTCACTGACTTCGATTTCGGCGCCGTAGTCCGGTACATTTGCTACGAAAATTCCGCGTGATCGAGCGTGCTCCAGATCAACATTGTCAACGCCCACTCCGTAGCGGACGATGACCTTTAGATTTGGGCAGGCGTCAATCACCGTCGCATCCACAGTCCGTTCCCTTACGAGAATGCCAACCGGATCCAACGCCTGCAAAGCCGGGACCGCCTCAGTTTCCGGCGCGACCGGTGCGATCTGAACGTCCTGCTTGGCCAACACCGAGGCTTCGGTGTCATAGGCGGCGTAGCCTGGTTCAAGAATGGCTATGGTCTGGCTGGTCATGTGACGGTCCCTCGGCATGAGTTACTGCGCTTTGTAGGCTTCGACGGCAGCGTCGAGGCGATCTGGCCAATCCGCCCCAATCTCACCCACGATGTATTCGCGCACAGCAGGCTGAGCGGCGGCACGGAACATGGCTTTCTGCTCGGGGCTGACAGGAACCACTTCCATGCCTTTTTCCGACAGGATCGCCGTGGCGTTCGCATCTTGGGCAGCGGTCATGCCACGGTGGATTGTTTTTGAGATTTCCACGCACTGCTCAACGGCGCTTTTCTCGTCATCAGTCAGGCTCTGGAAGAACGCGTCCGACATCAGGTAGGCGTGCCAGCTGAACACGTGTCCATCCAGCGAGACGTATTTCTGGTGCTGGTAAAGTGAGGCGTTGACGATGTTGGTCACACCGTTCTCCTGGCCATCCACTACGCCTTGCTGCAAGGCACCTGGCAGCTCAGGCCACGGAACGGGCGTTGCCGACGCACCCAGGCTTTCCACCAGGGTTACCCAGACCGGAGCGGTCATCACACGCATCTTCAGGCCTTCCATATCGGCAGGCTCGGCCACGGGTTTTACGTTGTTGGTGAAATTGCGCACGCCATTGTCGGCCACACCAAAGTTGCGGATACCGGTTTGGGCCAGCATGTCCTCGGCCAGCGCGTCACCGAATTCACCATCCATGACCGACCAGGCCATGGCTTGATCGTCGAACAGGTAGGGCATTGCCAGAACCGAGAACGGCTTGTAGACGGCAGAGATCGGACCGTCGTGGATTGCGGCCATCTGGACAGTACCCAGTTGAAGACCTTCCATGATCTCAGAACCACCGCCCAGCTGCGATGCTGGGAAGATTTGAACGTCAATTGAGCCCGATGTCTTACCCTCGACACAGGCCTCAAAGGCCAGCGCAGCAGCATGCTTTGGAGAACTGAGATCGGCCGCTTGGAAGTGAGCGTATTTTAGCTCTTTGGCTGAAGCTGCTCCAGCAGCGGTCATTGCGACAACAGCAGTTGCCGTCATCAATTTCGACATGGTTTTCATGAGGTACCTCCCTTTCATGTCAGTTCGCAAATCCAAAAGAGTTGGGGATGAAAGTGCTCACGCCCGGCACGAGAATGACCAGAAGCAGCACGATGAGTTCGGCCAACAGCAGCGGCAGGACTGCCTTTGAAAGCTGTTCGATTTTCAGTTGTCCGACCGTTGCGATGACAAACAGAACCGGGCCGACCGGGGGGGTGATCATGCCAATGGTCAGGTTCAGCACCAGCATCATGCCGAATTGCAGAGGGTCGATACCGGCAGAGTAGGCGATGGGCCCAAGTATCGGCGTCAGAATGATCAGTGCGGGCAGCGTGTCGATAAAGAACCCGCAGATCAGGGCGAATCCGGCAAGAATGAATAGAATGCCTAGACGGCTGTCGGTGATCTGAGTGATGAACTTCGCCAGTTCCTGTGGGATCTGAAGATAGGTCAACAACCAGGCGAAGATTGATGCCATTGCGACAATCAGGAACACTGATGACGTCACCACCGCAGCCCGCACAAAAGCAGCATAGAGCGTGCGTAAGGTGAAAGCGCGCAGGAGAAAGCCCAGAAAGAGCGCATAGGCCGAAGCCACCGCACCGGCCTCGGTCGGAGTGAAGACGCCGAACAAGATACCGCCCAAAATGATCGCTGGCATAATAAGCGCTGGGACAGCCGAAAGGGTTGCACTGCGCAGCTCGCCCATCGTCGCGCGATGTTCGCGACCCCGATAGCCATAGCGCGTCGAGACAACGTGATTGGCGATGGCCAGTGCGACGCCCAGCAGAACACCGGGCACGATCCCAGCCAGAAACAGGCCCGCGACCGTTACACCGTTGGTCGAGATTGCAAATATTACAGCTAGAATGGAAGGAGGGATGATTGGACCAATTGTGGCCGTGGCGGCAGACAGGGCACCGGCATAGTTTTTTTCGTACCCTGCCTCACGCATCATCCGCATTACTATGGCCGAAGGGCCTGCAGCATCCGCTAGCGCGGACCCGCTGATCCCGGCGAACAGCATCGAAACGAGTATGTTAACGTGACCCAACCCACCGCGCACATGCCCAACCAGCGCGTTGGCAAACCGCAGCAACGCATTCGTCAGACCACAGGCCGTCATCAACTCGGACGCGAGGATAAAGAAAGGCACCGCCATCAGCGGGAAACTGTCGATCCCGGCGAACATGCGTTGAGTCGCGACCAGCGGATTCAAGGACCCGTCGATAAAGATCGCAGAGATTCCAGCGATCCCCATGGTGAAGGCCACCGGGACACCCAGAAAGAGCGTCGCGAAGAAGAGGATGATAAGCGTTTTTGCCACGGCTTAACCCTCAGCCTCATCGCTAACGCCATATTCGAAGTCCTGTGCGACGAAGCGTTTTGCAAAAAAGGTAAGTTGGATCAGGAACAATGCACACCCAATTGGGATCGCCAGATAAGGAATGCCGCGTGAAATGCCGGTGGACATGGTTTCCTTGTCCCATCCGAATTCGACGAACTGGATGCCCAGCCAAAGCATCGTCGCCATAAAGCCGAACATGACGATCACGATGCCCCAGCGCAAAATCCGGGCCATGAATTCGGGAAGAAGATCAGGCACGGTGGTAATTGCGACCAACCGCCCTTCGCGTAACGCGAGACCCGCGCCACAGAAGGCACCAAGGATCATCAAGTGCCGCGCGACTTCTTCGACCCATGCGAAGGACGCTCCGAACCCGTAGCGTCCAACAACATTGGCAAAGACGATTGTAAAAACTGCTGCCAATGCGACCGCAACCAAAGCCCGGTTAGTGGCTACAATCCATGTCTCCAGCTTCTCCACTTGCGTCCTCCCAACGCTCTCGTCATGGGCAATATAACTGGCATACAGTATGCTAGCTGTCAACACTACCACATTGTATGCTAGATGTTTTGCTGCTATCTTTCAGCCAGAGGAGAGCGCAATGAATTCATTCAACAGACCAAAATCATTGACAGAATTGGTGACCGAGAACCTGAGAGATCGTATTGTCACCGGGGAGTTTGAGCTTGGTGATCAGCTTTCCGAAGCGCGAATCGCCAAGGATTTGAACGTAAGTCGCACACCTGTTCGCGAGGCCATCAATCGCCTCGAAATGGAGGGACTACTGGTTGTGGAACCACAGCGCGGGTCGTTTGTTTTTAGTCTTGAGTCCAGTGAACTGGCAAAGCTCTGCGATGCGCGCGTTTGTCTTGAAAGCACCGCGCTTTCGCAAGCAATCAAGGAACAACCCAGAGAGTTGCATGAAGCCCTTAAAAACTGCACCGAACGAATGACCGCTGCTAGAGAGGCTGAAGACGACGCCGAATACCTGGCCCAAGACACGGTATTCCATCAATGTCTGTTTGATTGGGCTAACAACAGGTTTCTGAATGATGCCTATCAGACGATCGCACTGAAAATGGCTGCGGTCAGAAATCGATTGGGGCGACACCAAGAGCATATGGCAAAGTCATATATAGAGCATGTTCAGATGGTGGACGCCGTCGAAAGGCGTGATGCTGAGAGCGCACTGGAAATCCTTCGCTCACATATCGACCGTAAAGAAGGCTCATATTGGAGTGACGCCACAGTTGGTGTGATCAAGTAACGATAGGTTTCATTGCTTGAGACCGGCCATGAGCTGCTGAAATTTCTCACCTTGAACGGTGACATGGTTTCGGAGTGTCGTGGCAGCAAGTTCGGCATCGCCAGCTTTGAGCGCTGCAACAATCGCTTCGTGCTCAGCAAGTGACTGGGTCATGCGTCCTCTAAAGCGAAGTTGGACACGCCGATATGGCTTCAATCTGTTTTGGAGACGAAGGGCTTCTCTCTCCAAATAGGAATTAGTCGCACCGCGATAGATTTCCTGATGAAACGCCTCGTTCTCAAGATAGTATTCTGCAGCGTCGCCCCGGTCGACGGCGTCCTGACATCGTTCATTGGCGAGAACGAGATGTTCCAAGCCTTCATCAGACATTCTTGCTGCCGCAAAACGACCGCAGGCGGCTTCAAGCTCTGCCATCGTCTCGAACATTTCTAGCAGCTCAACGGGCCCTGGTTGGCGAACGAAAACGCCTCGGCGGGGTATTTGTTCCGCCATTCCAGATAGGACTAGCTTTTGGAGCGCTTCTCTTATCGGAGTGCGCGAAACACTAAATTGATCAGCCAGCTTGATTTCATCCAGCCGGTGACCGTCCTCATATTCGCCCTTAAATACAGCTTCTTCCAGCGTTTCGGCGATTTGATCAGCGCGTTTTAGCTCCATGTCAAAAGCATACTATAGAACTGTATTCGGACGCAATATAGATATTCTTGTATACAATAATCTTGACTTTGAATGCGAGATGAACAACCATGTGTTATCAGCCCGACTCGTTTCGTGGCGGATTTCCAAAGGGAGGAGAACCTATGAAATCTAAGTTTCTTACAACAGTCGCGATGATCGCAGCGATGGGAACAGCCGGTGCAGTACATGCAACCGAGCTACGCCTGTCACACCAATGGTCAAACAAAGACATCCGTCACCAGGTCGCCCAGATCGTCGCCGATGAAGTTGCGGCGGCAGACGTCGATCTTGAGATAAAGATCTTCGGCTCAAAATCGCTGTTCAAACCCCGCGAGCAATACCGCCCACTGAGCCGCGGCCAACTTGATATGACGGTCCTGCCTCTCAGCTACGCGGGTGGTCAACAGCCTGCGTTTAACCTTACGCTCATGCCTGGCTTGGTAAAAAACCACGACCATGCCGCCCGTCTCAGTGACTCTCCTTATATGGAGGCGCTGGAAGAAAAAATGGCCGATGACGATGTCATGGTGCTGGTGCATGGATATCTTGCAGGCGGATTTGTAGGCAAGGATGGCTGCATCACAAAACCCGAAGATGTTGACGGCCTCCAAACCCGCGCCGCAGGCAAAGCATTCGAGCAGATGCTGGCTGGCGCCAACGCATCGATCACGTCGATGGCGTCATCCGAAATCTACAACGCAATGCAAACGGGCATTCTCAACGCAGCAAACACGTCGTCATCGTCGTTCGTTTCTTACCGAATTTACGAACAGGCAGCGTGTTATACACCAGCGACCGAAGATGTCGCGCTGTGGTTCATGTACCAGCCGCTGTTGATGAACAAGACAACTTTTGAAGGGCTAACGGAAGAACAACAGGCCGCACTTCGAGCCGCTGCTGAAAAGGCCGAAGCCTTCTATCTGGAAGAAGCCAAGAAGCAAGATGCTGCGTCGGTGGAAGTTTTCGAAAAAGCTGGTGTTGAGATTGCTGAAATGACGCCTGAAGATTTCGAAGCATGGCGCGCACTCGCCCAGGAAACGTCCTACAAGGCCTTTGTTGAAGAAGTGCCTGATGGTCAGGACCTGCTGGACAAAGCGCTCGCTGTCGAGTGACCCGCTGCACTGCGGCAGCCAAGAATGGCTGCCGCTAACTCTACAATTCTTCGACTTTTCCAGGAAGGAAAGCTGTCATGGCTGGCCAAAGCTCAGCTGTCGCTTCGCGCACGGGGAACAACCCCTTCTTACGCGCAGTTGCAGCCCTCTCAACTCTCGCCGGATGGTGTTCTGCGGCCATGATCGTTGCTGCCGTCGCCATTACTTGCCAGATGATTTTTGTTCGGTTTGTTCTGAACCAGTCGACTGTTTGGCAAACCGAAGCCGTTATCTATCTTGCGATTGGGGCAACTCTAGTTGGATTGCCCTACGTTCAAAGGCTTCGCGGTCACGTCAACGTCGACCTAATCCCTCTCTCACTTTCAAAAACGGCACGTTACTACATGTGCCTCCTGACGCTTTCGCTCTCGATAGCGATGGTCGCAGTCTTGCTCTTCTACGGCTACGAGCATTGGCACCTGGCGTACGAGCGGAACTGGAAGTCTGACACGGTCTGGGGTGTTCGTTTGTGGATCCCGTACCTCTCGATTCCAATCGGATTTGGTCTCTTTCTGCTTCAACTGATCGCCGATCTTGTCGCTGTCATACTGAAAATCGATGCGCCGTTTGGCTTGGAGGACGTGTAATGGACCCGATTTTATTAGGCGCCATAGTCGCCATCGCCACAATTATCGTTCTGTTTTCCGGAGTTTCTGTTGCTGTAGGGCTGATGATCGTATCAACCGGTTTCCTGTTGATCTTCGACGGCTTACGTTCGTTGGAGCTGATACCGGAGATACTATTCGGCAAGCTGGATAACTTCGCACTACTTTCTATTCCGATGTTCATCATCATGGGGTCTTCCATTGCGTCCACCCGCGCGGGTGCCGACCTCTATGAAGCCTTGGAACGCTGGCTGACCAAAGTTCCCGGAGGACTGGTTGTCTCCAACCTCGGCGCTTGCGCCCTGTTCGCTGCGATGTCGGGTTCCAGTCCGGCAACTTGCGCCGCAATTGGCAAGATGGGCATCCCAGAAATGCGCAAGCGAGGCTACCCTGACGGTGTTGCCGCCGGGTCGATTGCCGCAGGCGGAACACTCGGCATCCTAATACCGCCATCTGTAACAATGATCGTTTACGGCATCGCGACCGAGACCTCGATTGGCCGCTTGTTCCTTGCAGGTGTGATCCCAGGCCTGATGCTGGTGCTGTTGTTTATGCTCTGGTCGCTCTATTCGACTTGGCGCTCGGGTGACAAAGCGCTGTTGAACGCTGGCAACTACACTTGGAAAGAAAAGTTCGAGATTCTACCTCGGGTTCTGCCTTTCCTCGCAATCATCATCGGTGTGCTCTACGCCATGTATGGCGGCATCGCGACACCCTCTGAAACGGCCGCCGTGGGCGCTCTGCTTTGTCTGCTAATTGCAATGGTCATCTACAAGTTGTGGAACCCAGGCGATCTTTGGGTCGTGCTTCGAGACAGCACCAAAGAAAGCGTGATGATCATGTTCATCATCGCAGCTGCCGGTGTCTTTTCATACATGCTGTCGAGCCTCTTCATCACGCAAGCCATTGCGGAATGGATCGGCACGCTGGACGTGAACCGTTGGGTGCTCATGACATTTGTCATGTTGTTCCTGTTGGTGGCCGGTTTCTTCCTCCCACCCGTTGCGGTGATCCTGATGGCGGCGCCAATCTTGCTTCCGATCATCACGACAGCCGGTTTTGATCCAATCTGGTTTGCGGTTGTGCTGACTATCAATATGGAGATCGGCCTAATCTCGCCGCCTGTGGGTCTCAACTTGTATGTGATCAATGGCATCGCGCCGGACATTTCGCTAAAGACCATCCTAAAGGGATCGCTGCCCTTTGTGGCCTGCATGGTCATCGCGATCATCCTGCTGTGCTTCTTCCCAGGTCTGGCAACTTGGTTGCCTGACGCGATCATGGGAGAGGCGATATGAGCTACTTTGGTGATCTGATATCCACGGTTTTCGACCGTCGCTATCGGAAGGTGAGATCGGATGAAGTTGACAGACGGACCACGTCCGATCTCTGCGAAGCGCTTCTGAGCAGCCATGGAGAAGTCTCGGGGGTCACTTTGGCACGCAACCTCCTGGATCGCTATGGGAGTATGAATCCGAAAGAGAAATCCGATTTCTTCTCGTTCATGATGCATGAGCTGGAAATCGATCCGGACGCCGTGATCAGTTCTCTTAAAGCATATGGTGAAAAACCAGGCAAAGGCTCGTATCGAGCCTTTGCCGCAGCCTGCGAACCCAGGCGACAAGAACTGGCCCGCCGACTGAACCAAGTTCCTGGCGCCACTGGTCAGCTCGTAGCGATGCGCAAAGACCTTTTAGGCATGATGAGGGAACGTCCGGATCTTGAACCGCTAGATGTCGACTTCAAACACTTGTTTTCGTCATGGTTCAATCGCGGGTTCCTGGTCCTTCGCCCGATCAATTGGGAAAGCCCCGCCGAGATACTTGAGAAGATCATCGCTTATGAAGCGGTACACGCCATAGACAGTTGGGATGATCTGAGAAGGCGCTTAAAGCCAAGTGACCGGCGGTGCTTTGGTTTCTTTCATCCGGCGATGGCCGACGAGCCCTTGATCTTCGTCGAGGTGGCTTTGACCAAGGGCATACCAAACTCAGTTCAGCGCCTTCTGGCAGATGAACGCGAGGAAATTGAGGCCGAAGATGCTGACACGGCGGTCTTCTACTCGATATCGAACTGCCAAGCCGGGCTGGCAGGCATTTCATTTGGCAATTCACTAATCAAGCAGGTTGTATCGGATCTGTCGAAGGAGCTGCCTGAGCTCAAAACCTTCGTAACGCTCTCGCCAATTCCGGGCCTAAATCGTTGGCTTGGAGGCTCAGATTTGGAAGCGTTGAAGTCCGCCGACAATCAGGCTCTTGCAGCTCACTACCTGCTGGAAGCAAAGCGACCTGACGGCATGCCCTTTGACCCGGTTGCGCGTTTTCATCTCGGAAATGGCGCCTTGGTCCACGCCGTTCATGCGGATGCAGACGTTTCGGAGAACGGGCTGCGGCAATCCAACGGGACAATGGTCAACTACTTGTATGACCTCAATCAGATTTCCCAGAACCACGAGCATTTCGTGGGCGAAAAGACAGTCGTTGCCTCGGACGCAGTAAAAGCACTGAGCGCTTCGGTGACACCAAGAGACTAGGAGATTGAAGATGGCAAATCCTCTCTACGACACGCTTTTTGGGCAGCACCAAGGCAAGAACACCACCTTTTTACAGATGGCCGACGGCTCGGTCGTGACCCATAGCGACTTTCTGCAACTCGCGTCTCAGTATGCCAACTTGCTAACCCAACTTGGTTTGCAACCAGGAGACCGCTTGGCTGCGCAGATTGTAAAGTCACCGCAAGCCTTGGCGGTCTATGCCGCATGTGTTCAGGCCGGAGTTGTCTTCTTGCCTTTGAATACTGCGTATACTGCTGCCGAAGTAGCGTATTTCCTCGAAAACAGTGGTGCAAGATTAATGCTAAGCGATGGCAAGGCATCTCAGGCACTTGAACTTGTGACCAGTGCCTGTGGTGCTATTCTTGAGACAATGAATGCCGATGGAAGCGGTAGCTTTGCAATTCAGGCAGAGACAATGCCAGTCGGTTTTCAGACGGTCGAACGCTCTGAAGACGATCTTGCTGCCTTCTTGTACACATCAGGTACCACTGGTCGCTCGAAAGGGGCCATGCTGACGCAAGGCAACCTTTTGTCGAACTGTCAGGCTTTGGCCAGCGAATGGCGGTTCACGGCGGAAGATTCCCTTTTGCATGCGTTACCCATATTTCACACGCATGGTCTCTTTGTTGCGACCAACATCTCGCTCTTGGCGGGTGGAAAGATCTTGTTTCTGCCGAAGTTTGACCTCGATATCATGCTCGATCTGATGCCGCAGGCAACAACAATGATGGGTGTACCGACTTTCTACACCAGACTCTTGGATGACAACCGGTTCACACGCGAGGCGGCGCAGCATATGCGCCTATTTGTGTCAGGAAGTGCACCATTGCTGGCAGAAACACACCTACAATTCGAAGAACGGACCGGCCACCGTATCTTGGAACGATATGGCATGACCGAAACAAACATGAACACCTCGAACCCGTATGACGGTGAGCGTCGCGCTGGCACTGTGGGATTCCCCTTGCCGGGAATAGAGATCAAGATCACCGACAGCAATACCGGTGAAACACTGCCGCAGGGGGAAATTGGTGAGATCGAAGTCCGTGGGCCGAATGTGTTCAAAGGTTACTGGCAGATGCCTGAAAAAACTGCCGAAGAACTACGTGAAAATGGCTTCTTTATCACTGGTGATCTCGGCCAGATCGATGAAGACGGCTATCTACACATTGTTGGTCGCAACAAGGACCTGATTATCTCAGGCGGCTACAACATCTATCCAAAGGAAATTGAACTTCTCCTCGACGAGGAAACAGGCGTATTGGAAAGCGCTGTCATCGGTGTTCCACATCCGGATTTTGGAGAAACGGTTGTCGGGGTGCTCGTCGCAGAGGGTCAGGGCGATCTGGACCTGGACGCCATTAAAAAGAACATTGGTGGATCGTTGGCGCGGTTCAAGCATCCCCAAAAGCTGGTGGTCCTCCCAGAATTGCCCCGAAACACCATGGGGAAAGTTCAGAAAAAAGAGCTTCGTGAACAATACAAAGACTTGTTCATGCCAGCCTAACCTTCCTCCCCGGGCCCGTGGCGCTGCAATTTGGCGTCGCGGGTCAATTTCCTAAAGCCCTCGGTTCAGTTCGGGGTTGCCCCAAGTCTGCCAACGGAGAAGTTTCCATGTATCGCAATATCCTTGTGCCAGTCTCACTTGACACCGACAGAGATGCAAATTCTGCTCTAAATGTCGCCCAAACGCTATGTGGTGGGGACGGCACGATCTCCGTCTTGCATGTAGTGGAGCATCTCCCTCAATACTCAGAGGATCTGCTTCCAAAAGACCATTTCGAAGCCGCCAAGCAGGCGATCGCGGAAAAGCTCGATCCAATGCTTGAAGGTATCCAGAGGGCATCGCTGGACATTGTGGAGGGTCATTCCGGACGTACCATTCTGGACTATGCAGCTTCGCACGATGTGGACTGCATTATCGTTGCCAGTCATCGGCCGGGTCTGCAGGATTATTTGCTTGGATCGACTGCGGCAAGGGTCGTTCGGCATGCCAAATGCGCGGTCCATGTTGTCAGGTAACTCACAACGCGGCTCCAACACATTGCGTCTGGTTCGAGGAAGAAACGAACGGCGCGGAAGATGAAAGGACCAAGTAATGGCGCTAGTAGATTCGGATCAGCCAACCAAGATTGTGGTCATGTTTGGCCCGCCCGGATCCGGCAAAGGTACTCAAGCCCGACGCCTGGCCGATGAATTGGGATACATCCAAATTTCAACAGGAGATCTGCTGCGTTCGGCGGTAGAAGCACAATCTACATTGGGTTTGATTGCAAAGGCGACGATGGAGGCCGGTGGGCTGGTAAGTGATGACATTGTACTTGCATTGTTGAAAGAGAGGTTGTCGGAGCCAGACACTCAAGCGGGTGTGATCTTCGACGGGTACCCTCGCACAGTCGCTCAAGCCAAGGCACTCGACCTTTTGCTTAAGCAGTCAGGCCAGCGAGTCGAGAAAGTAGTCGAACTCAAAGTCAACGACGACGAACTTGTCGAGAGGATCACAGGAAGGCACACATGTGCAGACTGCGGTGAAGGGTATCATATCCGCTTTAAGAGGCCTAAATTGGAAGGGGTGTGTGATGTTTGCGGAGGTACAAGATTCAAGCGCAGGGCAGACGACACCGCCGAGACAGTTCGCACAAGGCTAAGCGAGTACTACGAGCAAACACTTCCTGTGCTTTCGTATTACGTGCCGAAAGGCGCAGTTAGTACACTGGATGGTGCTGACAGCGTCGATGAGGTCTTTGCCAACCTTCTTTCAGTAGTTTCTGCAAAATCGAGGGTAGATACGTGACTCGCAGCGTATGTCCCCAGCTACAGGGCACGACATCATCGATATCCGGAAGCTGTATGGCAAAGCTGCTGCCTTCCCACATAACCTTGGATTTACATCAACCGCATCATGTGAATCTGTACAGTTCAGTTTAGAGCCCGGCGAGGTCAACACCGGTGAATGGCCGGTTCGGTGAAGCCTGCTACGCCGCAGAACAAATCGCGCCAAACGGGCGCCGGCTTTCTGCGTCAGCAATAGCCGCAATTGCACAAGTCCGGTTTGTCCGCTGTTCAGACCTCTGGAAACGCGTCGATATCGCTGGCGCAGCGAATGTCCGGTTCGGGGAAGCTGCGCTGCAGCGCCTCACTAAGCCACGAAGGTCCGGTATGGGCCGTCTGCTGGCCCTGTCGCTGAAACTGTGTTGCACTCGAGGTCTACTGTGAGCCTAGCCTGTGAATTCGAATTTCTCGCTTGGTGCAGCCGCAGTACCAGAAGTGTTGCAAACGTTAAGTATGGTCACTGCTGCTCGTGCAGAAGGAACGTCTATCAAGCCGGAGTTGAGCCGGACAAATGAGATTGTGATCTACAACTTGACGATCTGGTCACGCGATCCATGTGATTACCAGAGTAGCTGTGGCGGCTTCATAGCCGCGCGTGATAAACTGCTTGCCACGCATAAGATCAGAGATGAACCATGCGGTTACCGGATGAAAGCGATACGGAATATGGATCGGGCAATGTCCGGGCATTTCTGGAAAGCTTGACCGGTCCGTCTCGCGGAACCGTGACCTGGCTTGTCGGCACCGCTTTGTCGGCTTCATTAGGTCAAGACCGTATCCTGAAGATAGGGCGGAAAGAGGATGTACCCCCACATGACGAAGATGTGGCGACCTTTCAATGGTCGCAAGGCGGTTACACGCTAAAGGCGCTGCCAGGCCGGGAAATCTGGGTCAATGGTCAAAAGACTGCTTCGGTAACTCTTAGAAATGGCGACATGATCGAGTTCGGTGAAAAGGGTCCCATGTCGCGCTATCGGGTATGTGACGTCTCATTCCCTGCACATCACACGGTCGAAGACATAATAAGTGACGCTTATGTGTATGCGCGCTCCAGCCGACGACCCTTCGCCAGCAAAATGTCCAGTGCGCTGCGCGAAGGCGGACGTCGGCTGGCCTCACAAACCACGGTTTTGTTCCGGGTTACTGTTATTGGTGTGCTTCTTCTAATCTTTGCCTTTGGCTATTTGCTTTTTCAGAACGACCGGAAGCTGGCGGACAGCCTTAAACAGGAATCTCTCAAGATCGAGGCGGTTGCTGTCATGCTTACGCAGACGCGAGAAGATGCACTGACGGCGGATGATCTGGTCGCGCTCAGAGAAGCGTTTGACAACCGGGTGATTTCCACCGAGCAGCGCCTTGGGACATTGGAAGAGCGCGTTGGTGCGTCCAGGCGGGTAATAACGGGCTCGACGCGATCCATTGCCTTTATCCAAGGGGCCTATGGATTGCGACAAACAGAAAGCGGCAAATTGCTGCGGCATGTGCTTGGCCCGGACGGGGAGAACCTAAAAACTCCATTCGGGAAACCGTGGATTGAGCCAGATGCGGCAGGCGCGCCGGCAGAGTTTCAGTTCACCGGGACCGGGTTTCTTTTGCAGGACACCTCTCTGTTGGTGACCAACCGTCATGTCGCCTTGCCCTGGACGACCGGGGATCGGGCACAGGCCCTGAAGGCAGCGGGGCTTGAAGCTGAGATACTTAGTCTGCTGGCTTATCTGCCAGAACAATTCGAGCCAATGGAAGCGGTATTGCTTAGGGCAAGCAAAACGGCCGATCTGGCGCTTCTGTCCGTTGATGCGAACCGTGTTCAAGGGCTTGGGCTTACACTGGCACCTGACCCGCCGCGTGCAGGTGAAGAAGTTTTCCTGCTTGGATTTCCAACTGGCCTAAAGGCCTTGATTGTGCAGGCCGGGCCGGATTTTCTGACAACGCTGGAGAGCGATGGCGCCGTCGATTTCTGGATGATTGCAAAACACCTTTCAGAGCAGAACAAGATCAGACCTCTGGCCAGCCGGGGGATCGTCGCCCAGACCAGTCCCGGTGCAGTCGTTTATGATGCTGAAACCACAACCGGTGGAAGCGGCGGGCCCGCCTTGAACCGAAACGGCGAGGTGGTTGCTATCAATGCCGCGATCTTACCGGAATTTGGCGGCTCCAACATCGGTGTTCCTGTATCGCACCTCAAAGTGCTTCTGGAGGAAATCCGGTAGCAGCCACTGGGGCGAAACTCTCGCTGGCTGTTACCGTCAAGAGAGATAGCTCAGAACTGTACCAGCTCTGCGCTTAGGTACGGTCTAAACATTGTGTGGATCGGGAACGCAGGCCAATACGTTCCCGATCAGCTGAGGCAGGTCGTGTAGCATGAAAGATGCTTCGCGCTGCCGGGAGCCGTTCTTCGACACTCACTTCGAGATGGGGGACTCTGAGACCCTGGGGTCGCAACCGAACAGCGGCAGCAGTTTCATGCTACGAGCCAAATCTGCCACATACTGTTTTAGTTGAATAGCGAAATTGCTTCATGCATTATATTTGAAAATCGAATAGATACTCCATGGATATTGAACTCGCGCGAACATTTCTGGCGATTGTCGAAACGGGCAGTTTTCTGGAGGCTGCCAACAAGGTTTACGTTACACAATCAACAGTGAGCATGCGCATTCGGTCGCTCGAACAACAGCTTGGACGACCAGTATTCGAGCGCGGAAAATCGGGTGCTACACTTACTCCGGCCGGGCACCGCTTTCATAAACACGCGCAGGCACTTGTCAGGTGCTGGACACAGGCCCGGATCGACGCCTCCCTGCCTGATGCGGTGGAAGCTGCTCTGGAAATCGGTGCTGTGCCCAGTTTGTGGGACGGGTTCCTGATCGACGCGATGCCAGAGTTTATGCAAGCGTTTCCGAATGTGGCCGTTCACGGGTCTACGGTTTCAACTGAAACACTGCTAAGCCAAACGACTGCGGGCGCGCTGGATTTGGCTGTGATGTATGATCCGCGGAACACTGTCGGGCTGACCGCAATGCAGTTGTTCGAAGATGATTTCGTACTCGTGAGCAGCGATTTCGATACCTCGCGAAGCCCATTTGAAGAAAACTATGTTCTAATCGACTGGGGGCCGGAGTTCCGTGCCGATCACCTGCTGAACTTTCCGGAAATTCCGACGCCAATGTTGCAGCTTGGAATTGGCACTCTTGGCCTGAACTACTTGAAAGCCCAGCCGGGAGCCGGATTTTTCCCCTGGCGGGTAGTAGCGCAGGAAGTCGAAACCGGTTGGTTGAGGGTGATTGAGGGTGCTCCTCGGTTTGCTTATGCCGCCTATGCCGTTTTTGCAGACGATGATCCTGAAAGCCTCCCCTGCAAGGCCGCCCAGCTATTGAGTGCCTTTGCAAAAGAACAGTTTCCCGTCACGGCCTGAGATGGCGGACTACTCGCGGCTTACCATGTAGAAGGCGAATTGTCAGTTTTCGGAAGCCTCCAGGGCTTCGGTTGCTGCGGGTTGCATTTTGCCAGACTCGAACATTGGACCTGCAGTAATCCTGACCATCAAAACGCTGCCCATGATGGCCCAGTACCTCCAACCAAAAGACCTGTGCAAACGCATTTTTCTCTCCACGGTCGTCCATCGAGACCAGAACAGTATAAGGAGGGATAGAAATCTGCCAAATCGTGGGGACTGACCCTTAAAGAGGCAATATACTGAAAACAAACATCTATTCAGATCATCGATAGCACAGTTGAGAAAAGATCATAAGGTTTGGCACTCCGAAAACGAAGATTGATCCCCTAAAATATCGAAGTAGAGGGAAAGGAGGTTTCGATGGATAGGCGTTGGATTAATCGCGTTACCGAGCACATAAGGCGTTTCATTGCGTCACAACGGTTCGGGATCGTGAAGCATTCGGCAGCAAAACCGCAGGATTTGCAAAGCCCACAAGATTGGAACGATGCCGCCGAGATACGGGACCCGTCCGAATTCGACCCGGAAAAAGAAAACCGGGAACGACGTTTGCGCCCGAGCGATTACGAATGGGAAGCAACCGGCGAACTTACTTGGCGCGGGCACAATCACCGATTCAAAGGAGGCTGAGGGGAACCCAAGGCCTAAACATTGGATATTTCAGTCACAGGTGACTCAAAACTCGCGTCCCCTGATCCCGCAACGCATACCGTTTGGGATCCGAGAACGTCTAGGGTGAATTCCAAATCCAGTTTCCTGGACGCAAAACAATTGAGATTGCAGAAAAATTACGTCGCTTTCAGTCTCTTAGGTCGAAAACAGCGCAGCGCCATCTGTGCGTTTTGGCAAAATTCAGTACCAATCAAAAATGGTGTACAGAATGCTGGAAGTTCATTCGATTCCCGGTGCATTTACCGCGCGGGAATGTGAGCAGATTATTGCTGCATCACAAAAAGCCCCGACGAACGAGGCTCTGCTTGTCGGGCAAAACAAGGATCACAATCTGCGCAGAGCGGATGTGACTTGGCTGGACGACGTCGATGACTCTGATTGGGTGATGTCACGCCTGATCAATCTGGTCCGTCGCTCCAACACCGACAAGTTTGGCTTCGATCTGAGCGAGTTCGCCGAAAGCCCGCAGATTGTCTGCTATAAAGCATCAGATGGTGGTCATTTTGCGTGGCATTCCGATATCGGCGACGGGCCAGTCGCCCGAAAAAGAAAGCTGTCGCTGGTCGTTCAACTCAGCAAACCCGGAATGTACGACGGCGGAGACTTGGAGATAATGCCGGGCGCTTATGCGGTAACGGCGAGCCGGCATCAGGGCAGCGCGACCATCTTTCCCAGCTTCTTGTTGCATCAGGTGACACCGGTTGAGAATGGTGATCGGTATTCGTTAACGGTCTGGGCGCATGGCCCGGCGTTTCGGTGATAATTTCCGTACTCGTTTGATTAAGAGTCCCAGGCTACATGGCTAACGATTCCTTTCGTATAGGAACAAGAGTCAAAAGAGTTAGGCTTGCCTTTAACATATTCGCTGAAATGGCAATTCTTGTAGTCCAACGTCTCTGCTAAATCTTGGAATCCGCACGGTACTGACGCCTGAGTTGTTTTGGTCACTCAGTGGCTGGCCTCTATTATGTATCCGTCGGTAAGTGACTGGCGACTGATTTCTCATGGACTAAGTTTGGCAGGCTCACCATATCAGAAGCAACTTTGCCAGCTTCCTTTGAAGTACTTTCGACAGATATGCGTGTCTGACCCAACCGGGGGTGCAGCTTACGAGCCAGAACCCACGTCCAAAGCAAACCTGCGCCACCTGCGGCGAACACGCCAGAGAGCGGTACCACGAGAAGAACCAGCCAGGCGGCACCAGGTGTAATAATACCCGAAACATCGCGAAAGCTCGCGTAAATTGCTGACATCTCAGTTCGCTCGGAGGGTTTGACTGCGAGAAGGAACGGCAAACCTGCGGAAACATCAAGCAGGATCAGGAAAATCGAGCCCATCATTAAGAACGCGATTGTGACTTCAGGGATTCCGAATGGAACTCCAGCAAAAAGAAATAGCAGCCCTGACATGAGGAATCCCGTTCTGACTGCTGCGCGCACCGAACTGCGCTGCATGAAACGAAGCATCAGTGGGGTGCAAAACAGGGCGGCATTGGAAATCGATAAAGCAATCCCTCCTAGCTGGCTACCAAGCCCGTTCTGAACCGCATAGATGGGCAGGTATACGACATATATCCACCACCCGCAGGAACGAACGACTGCGAATACCCATCCGGCGACCAATCGCGGTTGCGCAAAAAACCTACCGAAATAGGCGAACGGATTTGCGGGAGCGCATTGGCTTCTGGTGATGAGCCTGCCGTTTCCGAGGCGCATAACAAGAAAGATGAGCAGCATGACAATCGCAGCACCGGCCGCAATCAGGAACGGCGCAGGTTGCCACCATTCGTACAATATCGCGCCAAGCGCAGGGCCAGCCGTCCAACCCAGCGCACTGTAGAAAAGCCGAGATGTCTCAAAACGTCCCAGTTCAATCCTGGCAACATGGTCGAGTACATAGGCGTTGAAGCACACAAATGTCGTCACAACGGCGAAAGTCGTGAGTGCGAGCCCCGCAATAACGGCAGCAGGGGTCGCAACGGTCGTCACAACCGCACCTGCGACGTACGAAAGAGTGCCGAACACATAGACCCATCTCCTTGGGACAAACCGGATCAGGTAAGGAACCAGAAGACCGATCAAAAGTGAAACTGCGCCAATGGCGAAATAAATTTCGGATACAAATCGCGCATCCTTCAGCGCGTTGTATATCGCTACCGGAAAGACAGAGATCAAAATACCCCTGGCAATCGCCTCTGTACCCGCCAGAATGGCGAATCCCCGCACACTGGGTGCTGGCGCATGGCGAAGCCATTCTGGTATTCGGCGTTCGTGCATGAGAAATGCTCAATGGACTGGGAATCAGTCAAACCTGTTTCCTCATTTTTTCTCTCCTGGCAGCGACCCGATGTCGTTTTTGCTAATCGTGTAAGTTACAAAAATTCCATAACTGAATTTCGTTTTTTCTTTTTGGGAACCCGCTTCGCTGGCGTTCAATTTTCAACGCTGATTACAGCGAAGGGATTGCTTGAACTCGGGCTGGATTTTCGAATGGAGCATTGCGACCATCAATTTGGAAAAGAATGCTGGCAGGGCGGTCAGCATTTCAGCGGGTTGGTCGGTGGTTGCAGCGCCATAAACGAAACGAGGCCGCCCGAAGGCGACCCCGTCCATATGCACTAAGGCTTCAGCAGCTTACATCATGCCACCCATACCGCCCATGTCGGGCATGCCGCCGCCGGCAGGCGCGCCTTCTTTGGCGGGCTTGTCTGCAACCATCGCTTCGGTCGTGACCAGCAGACCTGCAACCGATGCCGCGTCTTCCAGAGCAGTACGGACAACTTTGGCTGGATCGATCACACCGAACGAGAACATGTCGCCATATTCTTCGGTCTGCGCGTTGAAGCCAAACGCAGCGTCGTCGCTTTCACGAACCTTGCCAGCAACAACCGCGCCGTCGACGCCTGCGTTCTCGGCGATCTGACGCAGAGGCGCTTCGATTGCCTTACGAACGATGTTGATACCTGCGTCCTGATCAGCGTTTGCGCCTTTCAGAGTCTCCAGAGCTTTACCGGCCTGAACCAGAGCAACACCGCCGCCAACGACCACGCCTTCCTGAACAGCAGCGCGGGTTGCGTTCAGAGCATCGTCGACACGGTCCTTACGCTCTTTCACTTCAACTTCAGTCATGCCGCCAACGCGGATAACGGCAACACCGCCTGCCAGTTTGGCAACGCGCTCCTGCAGCTTCTCACGGTCGTAGTCGCTGGTGGTTTCTTCGATCTGGGTGCGGATCTGAGCAACACGTGCTTCGATCTCGGCCTTCTCGCCAGCACCGTCGACGATGGTGGTTTCGTCTTTGGTGATTTCGATTTTCTTGGCGGTGCCCAGCATGTCCATGGTCACGGACTCGAGCTTCATGCCCAGATCTTCGCTGATAACCTGACCGCCGGTCAGGATTGCGATGTCCTGCAGCATGGCTTTGCGGCGATCGCCGAAGCCCGGTGCTTTGACAGCAGCAATTTTCAGGCCGCCGCGCAGTTTGTTGACAACCAGAGTTGCCAGCGCTTCGCCTTCAACGTCTTCCGCGATGATCAGCAGCGGCTTTTGCGACTGGATCACCTGCTCGAGCAGCGGAACCATCGGCTGCAGCGAAGACAGTTTCTTTTCGTGCAGCAGGATCATGCAGTCGTCGAGTTCTGCAATCATCTTGTCTGCGTTGGTGACGAAGTAAGGCGACAGGTAGCCACGGTCGAACTGCATACCTTCGACAACATCGGTCTCGGTTTCCAGACCTTTGTTTTCTTCGACGGTGATAACGCCTTCGTTGCCAACTTTCTGCATCGCGTCTGCGATCTGCTGGCCGATTTCGGCTTCGCCGTTGGCCGAGATGGTGCCAACCTGAGCAACTTCAGCGCTGTCTTTAACTTCACGCGAAGCGTCTTTGATGCCTTCGACAACCTTGGCAGTTGCCAGGTCGATGCCGCGCTTCAGGTCCATCGGGTTCAGACCAGCAGCAACCTGCTTCAGACCTTCGCGAACGATGGCTTGAGCCAAAACGGTTGCAGTGGTGGTGCCGTCACCGGCTTCGTCATTGGTGCGGCTGGCGACTTCTTTCACCATCTGCGCGCCCATGTTTTCGAACTTGTCTTCCAGTTCGATGTCTTTGGCAACGGTTACGCCATCCTTGGTGATACGCGGCGCGCCGAAGGATTTGTCCAGAACCACGTTGCGGCCTTTGGGGCCCAGCGTCACTTTAACGGCATCAGCCAAAATATTTACACCGCGCAACATGCGATTGCGGGCATCGGTCGTAAACTTGACGTCTTTAGCAGCCATGTGACTTGCTCCTTAGTATGTTGTTTGTTGTTACCTGGTGAACCTGAGGCGTCAGGCGGCTTTTGCCGCGGCAGAATCCTCGATGATCCCCATGATGTCGCTTTCTTTCATGATCAACAGTTCTTCACCGCCGATGTTGACTTCGGTGCCCGACCATTTGCCGAACAGGATCCGGTCACCTACGGAAACGGCCATTGCGATCAGCTCGCCGTTGTCCTTGCGTGCGCCTTCGCCGACTGCAACAACTTCGCCTTCGCTGGGCTTTTCTTTTGCGCTGTCTGGAATGAGCAGGCCGCCAGCGGTTTTTTCTTCGCTCTCAACGCGACGAACCAGCACACGGTCATGTAGAGGTTTGAAGGCCATTCTGAATTCTCCTCAATTGGCGATTCATCCTATTAGCGCTCCCTGTTGAAGAGTGCTAACAAGCGGGATTTTGGAAAGAAACAGCACCGTTTCAAGAGGTATAAAGAAAAAAATCTTTACGCGAAGTCAAAAGAGAATTGTTGTGTTTGTTTTCAGAGCATTACCGTTGATGAAGTGTCTCGATATTCGGTCATCAATTTCGAAACAACCTCGTTATCACATCAGCGGTCGAGCAGGGTAAAATCTCTTGTCGATCGGTGGGGCTTTTCCCAGGTGTCAAAAAGGTAAAGAATCCTTACCTTACAATTGATCTCGCAAAGTCATTGGACAGGATGGCTGAGTTCACCGACAATCGCGTCATGGAACTGACGGCAACCACACCTGTCCACCTGATCCATGTGGACCCGGACGTCAACATGGCGCGGTTCTATGGAATAGAATTGCAGGCGACGCTGTTTGGCGAAGTGTCCGTCCTTCGTACCTGGGGGCGTATTGGCACAAACGGGCAAGCCATGATGGTGACATATGATGACGAAGCCCAGGCCGGTGAAGCGCTCCAAAACCTCGAAAAGCAAAAGCGCCGTCGAGGGTATGTTCCGGTCGGTGAGTGACTTCGGGTTGTAATCTGTTTCCGTAGCAAATCCCGAGCCTGCTGGCTCGTGAGCGGGCTCTAGGTTTCAGCCGGCATGCCGGCTTCCACCCAGAACACCCCAGCATGATCTCCCTGAGCCAGTAGCCCCTGAACCGTCTCTTGCGAGCCGGCGCAGGGGCTTTGGGTCATGGTCGCTCCATGCCGTGGTGATCTGCCCTCCGGGTGACGATCCCTTTTGCACTCCCTCAGGATCGAAGATCCTCTGGCTTCTTTTGTTGGTCAGGCGGGATTTGGACAAGCCAAACGCCGCCTTCCGGCAGGGGGAAGGCGCGGCCTCCCCCCTCGGACAAGACAAATAGACAAGACCGTGTCCTCGCGCGTTGCGCTGCGGGCCGCACCACTCTTGTCGATTTGTCCTGTCTCGCCCCTCTCCGCGTTCGCCACGGGGCAGGTTTTAGAGACGACGCCCTTTCAGGGCCCGGCTCAAAACCAGCACCAAAAGGGATCAGCCCCGAAGGTCGCACACAAAAGGAGAGACGGTTTTGAACAGTGAAGCAACAAAAGACATCGAGAATGACACGAGCCTTCAGGCTGCAGAGATTGCGGTCCAGAATGATCTGTTTCGGAAAGCCCTGATCGATCCGACTGCAGCGATTGAGATGCACTCCAAGGGCATTCAGGGTCAGGTTTTTGTCACGCCAGGCGTGTCAGGCGAAGGGGTGGAGTTTCAGACTACGGCTTTGGCTGCAGTGGCGTCGGATGACCAGTTCGACGAGGGCAATGATCCTTATGGCGATCACACTTTCGGAACGGTGACGGTCAGCGGCCAAAAGCTGTTCTGGAAAATCGATCTTTATGACGCGGATTACAAATACGGGTCCGAGCGTCCCTTTGACACGTCAGTGACGCGGCGCGTCCTGACCATCATGTGCCCCAGCGAATATTGAGACCAGCCCTGTCCCAACGGGGCAGGGTCTGCATGCGCAACCCGCGCAGGAAAGGTCCCTCTCGGGACATGCAAGCATGCCCTGCCGGGCAGCGGGTGAACCAATGCCCGCAAACATCGGAAAGGAGGTGATGAAAATAAGTCAGAAAACCTTGCAGCGACGACGGCGCGAAGCCGTTGAGCTGGTCAAGAAGGGAGGTCTCTCCGCCAAGATCGGCCTCGCCTTCTTGAAACAACACGCAGCCGCCTAGGCGGCCCCGCTCTACCCCGGAAGGGGTAGGGCACCCTTAACACGAAGCGAAACACTCAAACAAGGATTTGCCCCATGAGCAAAGTCGAAACATTCACCGCACCGGAAACCATTGAAACCATAGCTCTGTCCGATCTCTACCTGTCCGATCTGAACCCGCGTCAGGACGTTGCCGAGGAAGGGATTGCCTTGCTGGCCGACAGTCTGCTCATGTGTGGCCTGATCCAGAACCTCAGCGGCCTGCGTGATGCAGATGGAAAGGTTGCCATCGTTGCCGGTGGTCGCCGCCTGCGGGCTCTGAATATCGCCGTGACCGAGCGCGCCGATCTGGCACAGGTTCCCGTGAAAGTCACAGACAATCCGTTTGTGGCCGAGCAATGGGCCAATGCGGAAAACACCGCCCGGGAAGAACTGGACCCGGTGGACGAGGTCCGCGCCTATGGCAAGATGGCCGAGAAATCCCTGTCTGTTGCCAAGATCAGCAATGCGTTTGGCGTGACCGAGGCGCATGTGCGCCGTCGCCTCGCACTGGCAGGTTTGCCCGCCGCTGTATTGGATGCGCTTAAGGCGGGTGAGATCAGTATAGGCCTGGCCAAGGCCATGACCGTCAGCACCGAAGAAGATAAAATTCTGGAGGTTCTGGAACAGGCTAAAGAGTGTCGGTGGTTCAGTGAGCATGATGTCAAACAGGCCCTGACATCTGAGGCTGTCAGCAGCACCAACCGCAAGGCTGTGTTTGTGGGGCAGGAGGCTTATGTTGAAGCAGGCGGCACGGTCACCGCTGATCTCTTCGCTGATGAAACCCTGTTCAATCAAGGCGCGCTACTGGATCATCTGTTTGCTGAGAAACTGGCGGCAGAAGCAGCAAAGCTACGCGAAGCAGAAGGCTGGGACTGAGTGGACACCCATGAAGACAGCTACATTCCGTATGGGTTTTCGGGCATCGAAGGTATGCACCGTCTGGAGATGGTGAGCCGGGAGTTCACCAAAGAACAGGCCGAGCGGTATGACGAACTTGTCGAACTCTATGAGGCAGAGGCTCTGGACGCGGATGGTGAAAAGGAGCTGGTCGCGCTCGAGGACTATGCAGCACCCTTCTATTCCGACGATCAGCGCAAGCTGTCCGGTGTGTTTGTCTATGTCGGCAACAACGGCGAGATCAAAACATCCTCAGCCTATGTCGCGGATGAACATGTGCAGGCCGCCATTGAGGTCGGCGTTCTGGCCCCGGTCAAAGAGACAAAGACCAAGGAGGCACCAAAACCGGCCTATTCGCAGAAGTTCATTGATGACATGGTGGCCATCCGTCTGGCGGCAATTCAAACGGCTTTGCTGGACAAACCTGATTATGTGCTGAGCCTGTTTGCCTTCTCCGCAACCCCGGCCTCCGGTCTGACCAGCAACCTGTTTGGGTTTGGCTATGGTGGCGCCGAGCGGAACACGCCGGAAATCGATGATCAGTTCATCCTCGACCCGCGTCTTGGCGGGGAGCGGGATGAAGCGGCAGAGGCAGCCTATGACCAGTTTCAGGAAATGGCCGCACAAGGCAGCGCGGAGGCGTTCAAAGCGTTTCGCGAGCTGGGCAAGAAGACCCGTAATGGAGAGATCACGGGTTTTCTGGCCCGGCGGTTCCTGACCCAACGCCCGGAGTTCATGGCCGAGATCGAGGCTGAGATTGGCGCAGACATGCGCGCGATCTGGACCCCGTCGGCCGAGAACTGCTTCAAACGCTTGAAAGGCTGGCAGCTGGATGATCTCTACAAACACCTGCTGGACCTGCATGTGGACACCGACGCCTTCAAAGCCTTCGCGAAATCCAAGAAGGGCGCGAAGAACGACGCGCTGCACAAGCTGTTCAACGACAACGCGCATCAGGCCGCATTGGCTGTGACCGAGGCACAGAAAGCCCGGATCGATGCTTGGGTGCCGGATTGCTTCTGAACCTAACGGGGCAGGGTGCGTTGCGCCCTGCCTATCAATCTCTGGCTGTGTCAGCCTCAATGATGAAAACTCAAAGTGGCATTGCGCAAACACCCCGTCGCGCATAGCTATCAGAGGTCGGTCACCCGGCTCATTTTCTAAAGCGATCACTTGATCAGAACGGATTTGGTAAGACCCATGGATACCTCATCGAACAAGCTCGAGAAAGCCGCCCGCCGCGTTTGGAAATCCGCGCAGATGTTTGTCGGGTTTCATACGGATCAGAAAGGCAAGCCGCGCGAACAGCCTAAGCTCTGGCCGCCCAAAAACGGGAGCGCGTCAATCCATGGTGACCCCAGCGCACAGGAAGCGATTGTTGTGGTGAAAGCCGCTGATCCGGAAGCCGCACAGGATGTGCAGATTAAGCTGCATCCAAACCGCATTGTTGTGCGCCGGGACGCGGATATGTGGTGGCAAGGCGTGGCGGTGGATGAGCATTCCGTGACGGTCCGCATGGCCGACAACACGATCATTGAAATCCGCCATGACGGATCGGTGAAGCGCCGCTCGGCGGAAGATGAAACCCATGTCGAAGCCGATGGCAGCATCTTCAAGTTCACCGAATTTGCCGAGGCGCATATGACAGGTGACGGGGTGGAAATGACCCGCCGTACCGAGGATCGCATTGCCACAATCACGGCCGACGGTGTTGTCGATCGCGCGCGCAAGCGTTAGCCTGTCTTCAATACCTCGAGACTTCCCTTTGGTTAAACTTGCGGCCCGCTTCGGTGGGCCTCTTTCTTGCGGGAAAGACTGTCAGCAGAGGCTTGCCGAAGTCGCCTCTATTCCCTCCACATGCCGTTCCAAATCCATGTTGACTGTTCTCGCCGACCTAGCCAATGTCGCGCGTTCGTATCGATGCGTCTGCCCCAGCGCACATGTGTTGGAGCCGGTGCAAACCATCAAGGAAACACAAGCAACATGACCGATGACTGGAACGACTATGCCGATGGTTGGGACGACAATGACGACGTCAGACGCTACGCGAGTCGCGCTTTCACCACGCTGGACGAGCACTTGGATATTCGCGGGAAGTACTGGCGATCAAAGCGCGTGCTCGACTTTGGATGTGGCACCGGATTGCTGGCGGAAAAAATTGCGCCTTTTGTGGAGGAAGTTGTCGCAGTTGATACCTCGGAGAATATGATTGCCGTCCTGCAGGAAAAGCAGCTGCACAATGTTAGAGCAGTTCATGGAGATATTCTGGCTGGAGATGTTTCGGGGCTCGAGAACGGGTTTTCAGATTTCGATTTGATCTGCGCGTCTTCCGTGTGCGCCTTTCTCCCAGACTACAGTGGCGCTGTGGCGGTGCTGGCGGGTTTGCTCAACAAGGGGGGACATTTCGTTCAGTGGGATTGGCATGCGTCAGATGATGACGGATTTGGGTTGACGCCGAATCAAATGAAGGCCGCGCTGGAGGCGGCAACGCTTGGTTCAATTCGGGTCGAACAGATATTTGAGTTCAAATCTGAGGAGCAGGTCATGCCTGTTCTGATAGGAGCAGGGGTTCGAAATACGGAATGATCTTGTGTTTGGATGCGTGAACAAGCATTGCGTCCAATTAGCCAGCCATTGTTGTAAATCCGGGTGCGCTCAAGATTTTCGGATGAACAAGTATCCCTTTTGGGAAAGCTCCGTACTCCAGTTTGATTGGTGAGACTGGATTACGTCTTTGAACCCTTTGATGTTGGATGCCTCGTCAGCGATCAGAAGCCAGCCGCCATCTTCGACATGATTGAGCAACCGTTCCAATACGGTCTTCTGCAATGCCTCGGAGAGCATATGTAAGGTTCGGTCTATCAAAACCACATCAAATTTGCCTTTTGGCACGTATGCGGTGACGTCAGCCACAGTGCCCTCCACCACAAGTTTTTCTGATTTGGCCGCGCTGATCAGTTGCTGGATGCCGTTTGGAGAAATATCCACGCCAACGACATGGTGACCAAGCCGGGCGATGAACAGCGCGTCTCTGCCTTGACCGCAGCCAATGTCGAGAACACGCGCGCCGGTTTGATCAAACTGATCAAAAAAGTCGACGAATACCTGTGTGGGTTCGCCAAGTGCGTTTGGTTGTTCACCATAGAGTTTGTCGTAATTGTAAGCCATGAATCGGCGGATAGTAGATTTGGCCGCTGAATGCTAAGTGAAATATTTCGTGATCGTTGGCTGTTCCTTTCGACCGCGTCGAAAGCCTAGGTTCGGGCGGTTCTTCTTGGGCTGTGAGGCTCAAACTCAAGTGTTTGCTGCCGTCTTTTGCCCAACCCGCCCCGCTAAATTGAGTCCGTCTGTTAACCTGATCCACGCAAGCGCGGATCAGGGCCGGACCGTCCTGTCTTTGGCCTCCGCCCGTTGAAAAGCGCGACTTTTGCCACCGGTGATCGTCCGTCTTTTGCCACGAAGGTCATACCGATCCGCAAAGGCCACCCGCACTCCAAATTGAGCACTGCGCCCGTGTCGGACCGAGGCGATGTTGCCGCCATAAACCACATCGCATTGTTCAGATGGTCCGCGCGCAGCGATCCCAGAAAGTCTTGCCTATTCACTTGGCCCGACAGGTTCAACCTCGTTGCTGGAGATGATCCTCGGCTGCCGTGTTTCTGAAGGGATGAACATAAGCGGGTAGTCGGGGAAGACGCGCGGTGCCCGGACCGGGCACCGCGCTTCAACAAGGAATTTCCCCTGCGCCTGCGGCGCATTCCGCGCGGACCAAATTCCCTGCTGACGTCCCCTTGATGCCCGCTTTTCCCATGTTCATCGAAACACGCCATAGCGAGGATCAAACAATGGCAACTCAAACTCTGAAACTGAACGTCAAGACCGGTGAAAAAGAAGGCAAGACTTTCTGGGATCGGTGCGGGGTTCTCTTCGTCAACACCGATGAGACAGGCAACATCACCTCGATCCAGGTCAAGCACAGCATGTTCCCCGGCGTTGAGATGGTGGCCTTCCCGAAGCGCACCGATGACGAGCCCGTCACCGAATGACGAGAGGGCAGGGCGGCGCAAGCCGCCCTTTCTTCTGCTCCGGCCAGAGGCCGGAGCACATATGCGCCATGCGTGGCGCGCGGTCCAAAGACCGGGCAGGGACTCTGCCCTGCCTTAACGCGGCAGTTCGCACCCCTGCTACACCCGCCGCGCGAGCGGCGGGAAACAGAGCGCGCTGAGGCGCGCGAATAATGCCATACTGACCTTGAACGTGCCGGTATGTGACGGGCGCCGTTCGGGCAGCCCATGCGGTGCATGATTGCCCTGCGCCAGTCCACCGGCACCCACGCCTGCTGGCTGGAAAAGGGGCGGGACCCTTTTCCCGGCGTGGAGATTGCCTCCAAGAGCAAAACTGTTCCGAGGGCAATTTTAGAAAATGCGGATTTCTAAAATCACCCCCGGTTTCCTCTTGGAGAGTATGACAGGATAAGGTAGTTGTGTTACAAACTGAAAATACAACCAGAGGTATGCATTGAGCAAGCCCGCCGATACCACTGTCTTTTCCGTACGCTTGCCAGTGGATGCGCTGGAGCGTTTGGAGGCAGCTGTAAGTGTGCTGGGAGCCAAGAGCCGCAATCAGATCATCCAGCGTCTGATCTATCGGTTGATCGGTTATCTCGATCCCGACCCTGCTGTTGTGGATCTCTGGCAGAAGCACTTGCGGCAGGTTCAGGGTGGATACACCAACCTCAATCAGCTTGCGAAATCGGCCAAGCGCGGCACGGTCATCTGGACGGATGACGACCGCCGCGACGTCGAAAATCTCCATCGTGCGATCATCCAGCACCGGCAAGACTTGAAGGCGATGATCACTGCCGCCCGCCGAAGCCGAGAGCCTGAATCCGCCATTCGCCGGATCTTGCGCGACGACGATTGGACACCAGAAAAATGAACGCCGCAGCCCGTGATCTGACAGCCGGAGACTTCCTGGAACTTGCCTTCCGTGAGGCTCAGAAGGGTGTCGATCGTTCCAAGCGGATCAATCAGCAGCTGCAGATCGCAAAGCGCATGAAGTTCATGGTTTCGCGGTCCTCATCCATCAAGGCGCGGCTTGGTGCCGTGGTTGGAAAGCCCGAGGCGGTTGTGAAACACGTCCGCAAAGGTGGAGTAAAAAACGCGCATGAGCTGCGCCGCCAGATCAACTATCTGACCGTCCGGGCAGAGGGTGTGTTGGACATCCGAGACAATGGCGTGACCCCGCTCGATGCGGATCAGGTCAGTGATTTGATCGAGACTTGGGCCGAGGATTTCAATGGGAAAACCAACTACGGTTACACCCGTCACATGATCGTTTCTTTTCCCGAAGGCACCTATCCGGATGCCGCTCATGAGGCCGGTTTAGAGTTCGCAGATCGGCTATTTGGCAGCGGTGATTTTGGCGATACCTGGGACTACCTGACAGTGTTCCATAACGACACTGACAACCCCCATGTCCACATCGTTGTGAACAACCGAGGCGTCGAGCATGGGCAATGGTTGGCTATGGGTATGAGCAGCGAAATGAACATCGACGTCCAGCGCTCTATCCAGGTCGAGGTTGCAGAGGAATACGGTATTGAGCTGACCGCGACGACCCGCCTTGAGCGCGGTTTGCGGCAGGAAGTTGAGACCGATACGTGGAAAGTTCAGGCCGGAATGTCGGTTGTTGAAAGCACCCCGGAAGTCGAAGTTACGGCCCGCGACATGGCCGGTGATGTGATGACCCTATCCATCGCAAGAATGTCGGATCTGTTTGATGAGCGCGCCAACGCCGTCAAAGACCGGATCGAAGAGTTTGCCATCCAACTCGTTGAAAGTGAGGAACCTATGGTATCGAGAATGGAACATCTACTAGATCAGGCCCATCATTTTGATGACTATGGCGAGCCTGGAGACCCGTCTTATGTGTCGCCCGAAGTCATGAGCAATTTGCGGCGACACATCGAATTAGGCGGTTCTGAGGAAACGATTACACCCGAGCTGAAGGCGCAGGTTGTTGCCCATATCAGCGACGTTCGGGACAACGAACAGAGCCATCCGTATCTGTCTGCCCTTGCTGATATTGTCGATGACAAAGAGTTCCAGGCGTCCGCAGATTATGCCCCGGCAGCACGCCGCTACGAGGTCTATATGCAGGACACCTTGGGCGAGGGGGCCTATGAGGACTTCCAGACTCAGACCAAAGAATTGCTGCAATCCATCGACAAGATGGAAGGGCTGGCCCGTGAGGTTGACGACCCTCATCTGCGTGTCGCAATGGATATTCAGATTGGTGAGCTGAAGGGCGACGTTGCGGATCTGCGCACCAACGATCCGGACCTTCAAGCCTTCATCCTCGAGGACCGCCGCTATTCAACGATGATGGGAATGGGCACCGCCGAAATGGATGTCTTGGATTATCCAAAGGCCGAACAGTGGGCGGCGATCCGCAAGGAAGTCACCGACACGGCCAGCAGCTACGGCCTCGATGGCGAGGCATTTGTTGCCCGCTTTGGCGACCATCACAACGTCACTTTGGGCACTACAATGGGATGGCGCAGCGACGACATTTCAACCGCCGCAGCCCACTTCCAGGCTCAAGGATTGTCGGACAGCCACGACCGCGCGGAGGTCGTTGTTGACGAGCTGCACCAGCTTGCTTCTTCCAGGATCATCGCAATCTCAGAAGAACTCTCGGACGTTCACGCCCACGCAACGCACCCGCTCTTGCAAGGGCGCGGCGACGATGACGGACACAGCTTATAAGGTTTTCACCCGGTCTGCCTAATGAGCGCGCCAACGCCCCAGGCAGATCCAACACAGAGTTTTCCATCAACTCGCAAAGGAAAAACTATGGTTTCGCGTACAGACTATCTTTTGAACGAAGTCAAACACTTCGCACCCTATTCCAAATTTGATCAATCCGCCCCGCGCGAGGATCGCGTTTCAGAGCAGATCGACATCATCATGAAAGAGCAGCAGGCGATGGGCTATGATCGTGCAGCCATCGCTTCAAAGAGCTTCGACATCGAGGACCAGGCCAACCGCCGTGTTGACGAACATACGGCGCAACAAGATTTGGTCGAAGAACTGAAAATCGAATTGGAGGCTGCGGAGCGATCGGGGGAGCCGGTTGATCTGAACGATATGCAGGCTTTGGTTTCTCAGCACATGAACGATGCTCAGGAATACGACCTGTATCATCCCTACTATTCGTCCCTTGCTGACCTGTCCGGCGACAAAGGTTTTCAGGATTCCGACGACTACCAGTCGCCCGGTGATCGCTATGTTCAGTATATGCAATCCGCTCTGGGTCAGGCCGGTTTCGAGAACTACGAACAGCAGACCAAGGACATTGTGAACTCCATCGAGAACATGGAGGCTCTTGCACGTGAGGTCGAAGATCCGCATCTGCGTGCCGCAATGGACGTGCAGATCGGAGAGCTGAAGGGCGATGTTGCCGAGCTACGCCCATACGACACCGACCTGCAGGCGTACACTGTTGCTGACGACAGTTACACCACATCCATGAATGCGGCCGAGTTGGACAACTTGGACCCGACAGAAGCCGAAAAGTGGCTGGCTGTGCGTGATGACATTGTGGCGACCGCCAACAGCTTCGGTCTCGACGGAAACAAGTTCCTGGCCCGCTATAACGATCATGACAGCGTTTCAGTCGGCACCACGGCGACTTGGCGAGACGCGGACATTTCCACCGCTGCCGCCCATTTTAATAGCCAAGGCGTTCCGGACAGCTACGAGCGCGCCGAGGCCGTTGTCGGTGAGCTGCATCAAGTTTCATCCAGCAAGATTGCCGCCGTGGTGCAAGAGATTGCCCATACCCGCGAACAGGCTACCCACGTCCATGAGTATGATGGACACAGTCTGTAATTGCCGAGCAGAAGGTATTTATTGATGCAACAGGGCTAAATTCAGGCTCGGCGCAAAACAGGGCGGGATGGAATCTTCCGTACAGGATTTTTGGAAAACGACCCTTCGCTGCCGTTGACGTGTGCGACCGCAACGCGGGACAGAGCAGCCATTGGCTGCGCGGGGTAACCTCTGGTTCTGTAAAGAAACAAGAAGCGGTCACTCAAGAATTATCCGCCGACCAACGCGGAATCTAAGTAAGGTTGCAACCCGACTTCACAATCCCATCAATCAGAAGGGCATTGTGCTTGGGTTGGCGGTAAAGAGAGAGGCGCCCAGAAACGATACTGTCCAAAAAAGTTGGTGCGAAACTGGCCAATGCCTCGGCATGGACAATTCCATCATCTGGCCGACCAAGATGGGCCGCACTGGCAATTAGCAAAGCCCGCCGAATTGGAGCTCGCGGGGTGAATTGTACAGCAAGTTTGCCCCACTCCTGAACCTTTTCGAAATCTCCTTCTGCGAAATGAGATTGAGCCAAAGCAAGATATGCATCGCCGACCCAGACATCTGCGTCTCTCGGGGACAGGCGCAGCGCTAGCTTTGCATGCATTTTTGCTTCATCGGTACGCCCAACAAGAGACTCGTGCCAGGCCATAAAAAAAATGTTCAGCGCGAAATTCGGATTGAGTTCGAACGCACGTTGAAAATCCGCGGTCGCCTCATCATAGGCCTGCTGGAAATGCCTGATCATGCCCCGAATTGTAAGGGCGCGAGGATCCAATCGATCGCGCTGGAACAAAGCATCGGCAGCTTTTTGAGCCAGTTTCAGCATGTCTTCAGGTTTCTCATCGACCTGAAAGAGATAGCGCATCGTGTGTGCGTAAGCCTGAATCCAATGCGCCAGCGCATTGCGAGGGTCAATATCCAGGGCTCGCTGTGCCGTGGTCACAACAGCTTCGTATCCCTCGTTACTCGAAAAACCGCCTTCATGGAAAAGCGCCATTGCTCTAAGCGCAAGATCGTAGGAACTGAACTGAATGTTTCGCTCTCTACTGGCCCGTTCGAGCTCGGCCTGAGTTATTTGCGGTGCAATAGCGCCAACCACGCTGCTGGTGATCTCATCCTGCAATTCAAATATATCTTCAACGCTACGGTCGTAGCGTTCTGCCCAAATGTGTGTGCCTGTCTCGCACTCGATTAACTGAGCTGTGATGCGCACACGGTTCGCAGCACGTCGGAGGCTTCCCTCCAACATGTAGCGGACCGAAAGTTCGCGCGCGATATCGTTATGAGTTATCGTTTTATTCTTAAACGAAAAAGATGAGTTTCGCGCGATCACGAATAGTTCGGGAAACCTGGAAAGCTCGGTAATTACGTCCTCGCCGACACCATCGCAAAAATACTCCTGCTCCGGGTCTGCTGACATATTCTGAAATGGCAGCACTGCGATCGAAGGTTTGTCGGAAGAAAACTTCCCCGTTAGCGACAGAGTGGATTCAGCTTTGTCAAACGGACTGATCTTGTAACAGCGCAAAGCTTCGGGAATGTTCTTCAATTCCAGTTCGCCTAAGTCAACAAATGAAAGATCAGTCTTTCCCCGCGCGTGGCGATATACGTCGTCGGACACTATTACGCCACCTGGTTCTGCGAGAGCTTCCAGTCGAGAGGCGACATTTATCCCGTCGCCATAGATATCATCCTCGCCAAGGATCACGTCGCCGACGTGAAGACCAATTCGAAAGTCAATTCTACTTTTACTAGGCACGTCCGCGTTCGCTGTAGTCAGGGAATTTTGTATGGCCACTGCGGCTTCTACCGCGTTCACGACACTGTCGAAAATCACAAGTAGACCATCACCTGTAAGTTTGACAATTTCACCACTAAAGCGACTTATTTCGGGTTCGAAATACAGCCGACGGCGGATTCTCAGTTGTTCGACTGTCCCCGGTTCGTCGGCTGCCATTAACCGCGAGTATCCGACCATATCAGCGGCGAGAATTGCTGCAAGCCTGCGTGCCATCGAAAACCTTCATTGGTAATTTGTTGTCGGGACTAAATCATACAATTGTCCCGATACCTAAAGTTTCAGACGTCGGGCACACCATAGCAGAAAATTTTGACCACTCTGAACTCGAAGCAGCCGTTCGAGACGGACTTAGGGAATGACCGCAACGCGGACAAACTCGACCTTGGTTTTTGAGTCTTTGCTGTTGCGGCATCTGTTCGCACGCGCAGCAGGTATTTCGTTGTGACGCGGCGCAGTCGCCAAACCAGCCATTAGTAGGCGTCGATCTCGCCTGAACTCTGACCGTACATGCGCCGTTGCTTGATCCGATAACACTGGAACAGACAAAACCGCCATCTCGCTCAAGCGGCTATTGTTGGAACAGAAATCTCTTGAAGTTGCAGAGCGCGTATTACTGAGGCGCAACTTGCACCGTCGCCAACGCAATTCAAAGGTAAGGCTTGTCTGGTTTAGGTATTAGAACCGTGCTTCTCAATCCAAGCTATTGAAACGAAGCTTACATGAAGCAGCTAATCAACAATAAAAAAACAGCCACCCCTATTTGGGGTGACTGAAGTTGGGGGAGATTTGCGATCTATGCTTTAGAAAGATCAGGTGCCGCCAAGACATGCGGCGTATTATATGCTTCGAGGTCCAGTTGATCTTCGGACTTGGCGATTAGAACGGTGCACGCCGCGTCCCCTGTAACATTGAGCGATGTACGCGCCATGTCGAGGATACGGTCGATACCCGCAACGATTGCAACGCCTTCCAGCGGCAGCCCAACCGATGTCAGAACCAGCGACAGCATGACAAGGCCAGCGCCGGGAACGCCGGCGGTTCCGATCGAGGCAAGAGTCGATGTCAGGATGATCGTGATGTATTCTGACATGCCCAAGTCAACGCCGAACGCCTGCGCGACAAAGAGTGCAGCAACACCTTGATACATCGCCGTGCCGTCCATGTTGATGGTCGCACCAAGAGGAAGCGTGAAGCTGGCAACCGAACGATTTACACCCAGGTTTTTCTGAACTGCGGTCATGGTGACCGGCAGCGTTCCCGAGGAAGACGTGCTGGTAAAGGCCACGATCTGAGGTTCAACGATGCCCTGGAAGAAGCGTACCGGGTTCAGACGGCCAAGGAATGTAACCAGACCACCATAGACGAACAATGCGTGTAGAATGCAGCCAATGTACAGTGCCGCAATGATCGTACCCAAAGGAAGAAGAAGATCCAGACCGTAGGTGCCTGCAACCCAAGCCATCAGGGCGAAAACACCGTAGGGTGCAAACGATATGACGATTTCCGTCAGCTTGAGGATGACTGAATTCAGGGCTTCAAAGAAATCCCGGATCGGTTTTCCCGCGTCCCCAACAAGGTTGATAGACAGGCCGAACATGATGGCGAAGAAAATGATCTGCAGCACTTTACCATCAGCCGCTGCCGCAATTGGGTTTTTGGGCACGATCGCGATAAGCTGATCAATGAATGGTGGTGCAGTTTTTGCTTCCATCGCAGCGGCGGCGCCTAGGTCGATGCCTACACCAGGCTGGAAAAGTGTCCCGAGAACAAGCCCGATGGCAATCGCGAACGCAGTTGTGCAGAGATAGAAGACGACCGATTTAAGGCCGATCCTGCCCATGCGCGCCATGTCGCTGACCGAGGTCATACCGCAAACCAGCGACACAAAGATCAACGGTACGATCAGCATTTTGATCAGCGAAAGGAACAATGTCCCGATGTACTTGATTGTTGTTGCAAACTGTTCGTTGCCGGTTGTGTTTAAAATGACACCGACGATGACCCCAAGAACAAGGGCGATAACGATTTGCTTCCACAGAAGCAGGTTTCTCCAGGGCGCGAGAAACCCTGTTTTTTGATTTGCGGTTTCCATGATTACCTCCCTTTCCACTGGGCAGTCGGTATGTCGAACTGCGAGCAATCATGTTTTCTTTAACAGCCTAGTGATCGACCTTAGGTCCCAAATGGAGAAATGGCGTTGCAAATTTTGCAACGCCATTTCCAAACCGTCAAAAGCGCTTGAATTTACGTACTCGCTAATTGCGCGCATTTGCGGGCGAGCACATCAGTAGGATCGACTGGTAATGCGGCCAGTCTCGGGTCACTGGCATCGACAATCAAAGGAAGCTCTGTGCATCCCAGAATGATTGCTTCTGCCCCATTTTCGACCAGATGCCCGAATGCCTGCGCAATCTGCTCGACACAAAGCCCGTCAGTGTATCCGGCTTTCACTCCCTGCGGCCCATAGATGGAGTCCATGACCAAAGCCTGATGGGTTTCGTCTGGCAAAATCGACTGCAGGCCAGCGTTTGAGAGCGCTTGCTGATACAGGCAGCTGTGGATGGTTCCGTTTGTTGCCAGGATGCCCACGCGGCGTGTTTCTGGCGATTGTTCGGTAATGTAGTCTGCTGTTGTGGAAAGAATGCTGACAATCGGAATATCCAAGTGCCGCTGAATGCGATCCACATAGGCATGGGCAGTGTTGCAAGGGATGGCGATCATATCAGCGCCGCCCCGTTCCAGCTTTTTACAGGTGGAATAGAGAGCCACTGTGGGATCTGTACCATTGCTGACCAGGTTCTCGGTACGATCAGGGATTTGCGGGTTTTGTTCGACCAGAACTTTGATGTGGTCCTGATCTCGCGACGCTTCGGTTGCCCCCACAAGCTTACTCATAAAATCTACAGTTGCAGCCGGCCCGACGCCGCCGACGATTCCCACTTTGAACTTGTGGTGCCGGTCGACCTTGGTTGCGTCCAATGCGTGCCGTGCATACGCAGCAGCCGTATCGACAGCGGCCATTCCTTCAGGGATCGTGAGTTGATCCAACAGCAGCGGCAACTCCGTCATGCCCGGAACAAAAACTTCCGCCCCCTGCTTTGACAGGCCGTCAAGGGCCTGATCAATCGGAGAAATAATCTCTGGCCCCCTGTTTCCTGACTTGAAGCCGCCTACACCATAGATCGCCTTCATAACACTCATTTCCAATTCAGCGGACGGGTAAATGACCGAAACGAGGTCGCCAAACAGCGCTTCGAATAGCCCGCTTTTTCGGACGAAAGGCGTTGTCAGCACTCCAATCCTTGATGGTGCAGAAGGTAATCCATCAATCGCCTCTTTGATGGCATCGGTCATGCTGATCAGCCTGATTTCAAGCTCATCCTCCAATTCCTGTAGAAAGCAATGGGTGATAAAGCACGGCAGCAACGCTGCGTGACATCCCTCGCGTTCCATTTTAGCTAGGGTGTCAAACACATACAGCTTTCGATGCGTGGGATTATAGGCGCTTTCCATTGGCGCAACGGGCTCGCGCATCGGTTTCTGTTCGAAAATCAGCTCGCGATGGTCACCTTCCGATTTGACCGGGGTCGATTCCACGATCCGATAAAGCAAATCAGCCCCCGACAGCGCACCAAGCCCACCGACGATACCAAGGCGTAGAGTTCCGGCTTGTTTCACTCGACAATACTCGCTTCGCCAAAGTTCAGATGCGACAGCGCGATCACAGCCTGTTCGCTAGGTAGCACTGGCTCAGCTGCTGCTTGCAGGCTCAGACCGTTCGCCTGAGCATGTTTTGCAAGTTTTGTTGCCGCCTCATATCCAATGATCGGCGCCAGTGCAGTGACGTGTACAAGGCTGTTTTCCAGCAGGGCCTGGCAACGCTCTTCATCTGCAACGATGCCATCCACGCACCGGGTTGAAAGGACGTTCATTGCGTTCGTTAAAGATCCCATCGTTTCCAGAACCTTGTGGATTATGACGGGCTCCATGGCGTTCAGCTGAAACTGCCCCGCCTCGGCGGCCATTGTAACGGTGAGGTCATTTCCGATCGCCTGATAGCAAACCTGATTTACGACTTCCGGGATCACGGGGTTCACTTTGCCAGGCATGATCGACGACCCGGCCTGCACCGCCGGTAGAATAATCTCACCAATTCCGGCACGCGGGCCAGACGACATCAGGCGCAGGTCGTTGCAGACCTTGGACAGTTTGATGCTGACTCTCTTGAGTGTGCCTGAGAACATAACAAATGCTCCAAGGTCAGAGGACGCTTCAATAAGATCTGCAGCGAGTGACAGGGGCTCACCCGAAATATCCCGCAGATGGGCGACGGCTGTTTCACCAAATTTAACTGGCGCGTTAATACGCGTTCCAATCGCTGTACCGCCCAAGTTTACCTCGGTCAGCAGGCGCGACAAGTCGCTTAAGCGATCCACATCTTCGTTTATTGTCGTCGCAAATCCCCGGAATTCGGCCCCTAGAGACATTGGAACAGCATCTTGCAGCTGGGTCCGTCCGACCTTCATGATGTGGTCAAACTCCGCAGCTTTTGCCATCAGAGATTTACTAAGAGAATGCATCGCTTCAATGAGCGGGCTGATCCGGGCGAGAGCTGCCAGCCGGATCGCAGTCGGGTAGACGTCATTTGTGGACTGAGAGCGGTTTACATCATCGTTTGGATGAAGGTGGCGGTATTCACCAATTTCCAGCCCTAATTTCTGTAGGGCAAGATTCGCAATAACTTCGTTGGCATTCATATTAGTGGATGTGCCTGCGCCTCCTTGCATAACGTCGACAACGAAGTGTTCGTGATGCTGACCCTCCAGGATTTCATCACAAACCGCGACGATGGCATCAGCTTTTTGGTCGGCAAGCTCTCCAAGCTGCTTGTTGGCAAGCGCGCAGGCCTTTTTGACCGCCGCCAGCCCTGTGATCAGTTCGGGATAATGACTGATCGCAACCCCCGTGATCGGGAAGTTCTCCAATGCGCGCTGGGTCTGACACCCCCATGCAGCAGCCTGCGGAATACTGATTGCACCCAGGCTGTCCGTTTCGGTTCGAGTTGTGGTCATCCAACGGCCTTTCGCTTGAAATCTTATGTGCCCGAAAAAGAGCGGTCACATCCCCGATGTGGATTGGGGTTGCTCCGCAAGCTAAGATTTCAACTGTTGCAGCGCCAACGCTATTGGCGCATCATCATTGCATAACTTGCAACAGTATATGGTCTTATGACCATGCCACCAGAAAGAACCTGACATGGAGATTGATTGGCTTGAGGATTTTCTGGCCCTTGCGACCGCCGGTGTCTTTGCAAGGGCGGCTGATGCCCGCAACATCAGTCAATCCGCCTTCACCCGGCGCATCAAGAACCTAGAGCACTGGGCTGGTACCCCATTGTTTGACAGAAGCGTTCACCCGGTAGAACTCACCGCTGCGGGCAAGGCGTTCCGACAGACCGCAATTGATACGGTAAGTGCACTGACCCTGACAAAGGATGACATCCGCAGCCTGTCGCGCCGCGAAGCCGATACACTGGACTTTGTGGCCCTGCATACACTGGCGATCTCATTCTTTCCGGCTTGGCTGGGCAAGATGACAGGCTACCTTGGCCCTGTAAAAACACGGCTGGTTGCCGAGAATTTCTCTGGTTGCGCCGAGGCTATACTCAATGGCAGCGCAGACTTCATGCTGTGTTATTCACATCCTTCTGTACCGACGATATCGGATGAAGCCCGATACCCCTCAACGACAATTGCCAAGGATAAAATTATCGCTGTCAGCGCTGTGAATTCCAGAAACGAACCTGTGTTCAGCCTGGATGAACCGGGCGAAGTACCTTACCTGTCTTACCCACCCGACACTTTCCTAGGGCGCATATCACAAGTCTGCCTGAATCGGGGCAACTTACAGGATACCCTGTCTCCGACCTATGAAAACTCTGTTGCGGAGGCGCTCAAATCGGCGTGTTTCGAAGGGCACGGCGTTACGTTTCTCCCAGAAGTATCCGTGCAACGCGAACTGGCTGAAGGCAAACTGACGAAGGTGAGCATGCCAGGTTTCGAAGTTGAGATATACGTCAAACTCTATCGTTCAATCGAACGGTCCAGACCGCAACTGGAACGGTTCTGGAGGCTCAGCCAAAAGCCACAGTAGCTCCGATCTCATAGTGCTACTTCTGCGATCTCAAAATCGACACTTGAGTTTTTGGCCAATGTCCAAAAGCGCTCGACAGCAGGGCGGCTTGTTTGCATGTTACGAAACAGCTTGATCGGCATCTGATGCTCTGCATCGGGATGGCTGATCCTCACAAGAGTTCCATCGTCAAGCTGGGATTTGATGGCCATCTCGGGAAGCCAGGCAACGCCTAGCCCCTCAAGGCATGCCGCCTTTTGCGCCTCGGCAACCGAGTTTTCGCTTTGCGTGTCCAGCCTGTCAGCCAAATCGGCCCGTTCAATCACGTCTCGGCTTAAACGGCCGAGAAAACTCTCCGAGGGGTAGGACAAAAAGGGCAGACGACCCTTCTGGTCAAAGTGAAATAGCGCTGTGCCGTCTGTATCGGCGCGGGAGACAGCAACCAGACAATCATCAGAGACCGTGATGGATGGGTACCACGAATTCTCGGTAAGTACCGCCATTGAGGCATGGTCATAGCTCAGCATGAAGTCAACGTTGCCTGCGGTCAGTGTCTCAACACAGTCTGAAAAATTATCGACGACGAAATTGGTCCTGACCGGGCCGATGGACTTGGATATTCTCCTGATCCAAGAAGGAACAAATGATATAGAGATCGTGTGCAGAACCGAAAACTTCAGCACTTCTCCGGCAACGCCTGAAAGCTGAGTCAGCTCTGCCCGAGCCTGTTGCAACGCGTTGAGTGTTTGACACGCCGTCGAACGAAATGACTCTCCTGCTGATGTCAGTACGACCGGGTGAACACTGCGGTCAAAAAGCGGAGCGCCAACCCAGTGTTCCAGATTTTTGATACGTCTTGTAAATGCAGATTGGCTGACTCTGCGGCTATGGGCGGCCTTTGCGAAAACACCCGCCGTGGCTAAGGCGAGAAAATCTTCCAGCCAATCAACTTCCATAGGTCTGCTCCATAGATCACAAGTAATTGTAACCGTTGGCAAGGGAAGGATGAGTTGCAAACATTGCAATCGTGTTGCGAAGAATACCGAATGCGTTTTGGCGTCCTTCCGTATGGACCTTGACCAAAGACGTGTATTGCGCAAAGGCCGGTACCAATTGAGCTAAGAATTCCACGAGCGTGTTGCACAAATCGTTTCCGATGCATAGCTGGTCCTTCGAATTGACTGCGGGATGCTGGGATGCCTTTCAAATTCAATGCGTCGC
>NZ_JBQFZU010000032.1:0-44913 GCF_056542405.1 Ruegeria sp. AD11(2025)
CTGCGCTGCCGAGAGGGGCTGAAAGTGCAATGAAACAACCGAGGAAAGGTCGGCGTTCGCAGGCTCACCTAAATGACGGATCGTGTATCCGGCTTCGTCCAGGGCATCGCAACCATGTCTGAAGCTACGATTTCGTCCATTGCCGAACCAATGAAGGCAAAGCCTTCCATCCCCTGAACATCCTTGATGAACACAGTCGGGAATGCTTGGCGATCAGGGCGAAACAGAAGCTGAACTCAACCGACGTGATCGACGTCCTGACAGACCTGTTCATACTTCGCGGCGCACCCAGTTTATCCGATCTGACAATGGGCCGGAATTTGTCGCCCAGGCTGTCCCAGACTGGATCGCCGCCGTTGGCGCCAAGACAACTTACGTTGAACCTGGAAGCCCGTGGGAGAACGGATACGGCGAAAGCGTCAATGGCAGCTTCAGGGACGAGCTGCTCAACGGTGAGGTCTTCCACAGCCCAAGCGAGGCTCAAATCCTGATCGAACAATGTAGGAGACTCTAAAATACAAAACGCCCACAAAGTTTACTGGGTTATCGCCCACCAGCCGCCGAAACCATCACACCGATGGATCACAGGCCAACCATGCACTAACTTCCAACTTGGACCAGTCAGATGAGGCCGCTCACTCTGATCACTGTAGTGTGGCCCGTCAATCCGCCATTCGCTGCGACAGCAAAATAGGAGGCTGGACAATCTCACAGATCGCGCACAGAAATGGACCAACGCGGCTTAGATCTCAACGGAAGAACCCGGCAAACAACTTCCGTTGGGTATGACGAAGGCGATGTCTCGTTGCTTGAAATCCTGCTGTGGATCAGCCCTTCTCACTAGAGTTTTTGTTACGAGCCTCGAACCAAATCGGTTCCAACAATACCGGATAGCCTCATGGATTTCTTCGGCGACGCGGTAATCTGATTTGAGATCGATGTCCCTGGACGGTGTTCTCTATCGGCGCGTTTCCGCCGGGCGTCGGCGCTATGAAGCCGTTGTGACCTGATTTGTGCTATGATTAATGGATCCCCGTCGAGTTTCAGTGAAGGGGATCGTGATTTGATTTTCTGGAGAACCTTAGGCTTAGGTTTTCACTTTTCTAAGTATTTGAACTGGAGACGCGAAGGAAAATTGTTATGGCTGCCCCAAAAAAAATTGACGTGGACGAAATCACAAAACTCGTCATTTCTGATCCAGAGAATGTGCCTGGAACGCGAATGGTTGCAGGCTGGCTAGGAAAGGGAATAAAGGGTCGGAACTGGAGGTTGTATCAGGATCCAACTTTTACCTCTTACCTTGAAATCAACGAAGATGACATAATTCTAAGCAAAAAGATCGACGAGCGTATCGCGCCTCTTGGCGGGAGTATCCTCTGGGTGAAGAGCGAGGCCAAACTGCCGCACACTCGGCTCACTCCGTCCCAAGCGCAGACCGGCTTTCTCAGCGGTCAGATTTCTCGTGATCATATGGGACGAGTGGCGTCGAGCTTCACCATCGGAGGAGATGGTGGCACGGCCATCCATCCCACAATCATAATAACCATTCTTACGATTACTATAACAAATACGATTATTGTGATCGTTTCGACGGCTACCGACAATGCATGCCCGAATCCAAACAATAGCCAAGGCCTGTGCCCAACGAACTTGTCGGCCTGCTGCTAGTGCTATCTCCGGAATGCGTGATCCCTTACCTTCTCGAAAGAGGGATTTTGACAAATGAGCAGATCGTCCATGACGATCTGGCAGTGTTGGACATATCACGACGCAACTCGAATTTCGCCCTTTCTCTCGGAACCGGGCGGGGCTTTTTCCTGAAGCAGGGCAAGCGAATGGATAGGTTCAGTACAGTCATGGCCGAGGCGCGCTTCTACGACTGGCTTGGCGCAGGCGGCGGCAAAACCCGAGTTTCTGATAAGGTGCCCAATTGCCATTTCTACGATGAGTTCAACGATATTCTGGTATTGGAATTCTTCGAAGATGCAGAATCACTCGCCGCATTTCAAACTTCCAGGCGCCGTCGTTTCCCACTCTGGATCGCACGGTTTGTCGCGTCAGTTCTGGCGGACCTGCATGCATCTACTGTGCCGGAAAGTGATCGAACGGATCCGCCTTGGGTGTTTTCTCTGACACAGCCGCGGCTGGATATGTACTCGCAAATTTGCTCCGCAAACCTCGAGCTTCTTACTATCCTGCAACAATACGATGTTTTTGCGGACAGCTTTCGCGAAATGTTGTCGTCATGGCGCGCAGATAGCCCGATCCACGGCGATCTGAAATGGGACAACTTCATAGTCCTGAAGAATGAGTCTGGCTCAGCCCATCAGCTAAGAATGATCGACTGGGAGACGTTCCAGGCCGGCGATCCCTTTTGGGATGTCGCATCTATAGTTGCCGAGCACCTGCGTTTTTGGCTCAACTCCATTCCGGTTGCCGGAGAGGCGCCAACAGAAGAACTGCTTGCCAGCGCGCGTTTTCCACTGGAGGCGCTGCAGCCATCCATGTCAGCCTTTTGTGCGGCGTATTTGCACCGAAGTCGCCGCTGGATCGTCGATGCTTCGGCAGCGCGGATAAAAATCGTACGCTATGCAGCAGCAATCCTGGTTCAGTTCGCCTACGAGCAGCTCCAAGGTCAGTCGCAAATCAGTTCGAACATCATTTGCTTTCTGCAGCTTTCGCAAAACATGCTCGAACGTCCGGAGGAAGCAGCCGTCCACATCCTAAATCTGCAAGTTGACCAAAGTGTAGTCGCATGAGCCTTCATCGACAGCAGCTCAACGACTTGCTTGCGGCGCTTCGGATCAACGCGAACTACAGGTACAGTTGGTTCGGGCGTCGATCTCCTGGTTTACCCAAGCACCTCCGAGAGACAGTGGGGGCGGACACTCTCAGATCGTTTTTGGTCAGTTCGGTCCAGCACCGCCTCTACTCAGATTTCTATATACGTGGTCATGCAGCGCCAACATCGACAAGGCATGGCGGCAGCTTGGACGTTGGATTGACCGAATTCGTAAAGAGTCTGTCGCAGGCCAATCAAGGAATCGGCTGCTGGCGAGGGGGGTGGCAAACAGAGCGCCAAACAGATGACCTAAGTCTTGTCAGGCGAAATGGGCTGTCGATATGGGCGCCAGCATCGTCATGCAGGTCGAATGGCGACAGCGAAGAGACCCGAGTGTTGTTCCCGAAAGAGTATTTCGGCATTTCGCCGGGGTTCTACTTGGCTTCAGGTGATCTTGAACCGAGGGAGGGCACTAAATTGCTGCGTTGCTACTGGAATGTTGCGCAGTCGGGTGCCGCTGCTCTGATGGCTGGCGTAACTGGTATACTCAATGATGCCGGTATCGCGTTCCAGTTAAAGGTTGCAAACAACGCAGAAGGGTATGACCGATGCGATAGTGCCGTTCTGTATCTTGAGAGTGCAACAGCTGCGGATGCAATCGACCGTCTGACTTCGGTTTACTTGGATTTGATGCCACATCTTTACGGGCCGGTACCCGCAATGACATTAGCCATCGGTCGAGGCGTATCGCTGGCAGAGGATCCCGGTGGAGGCGAGAGTTTCGGCCTTCACCGTTGCAAGTTGATAGCCGAAGCATTGGTGACCGCACATGAGGCCGGTATCACGAGCAAGTCCGGCCGTTTGGACAAGATCGTTTCGCGGTTCGACGATGCTGGATTGAGGCTTAGCAACCCCTATTTGGGCGCTGATTCACCGGGTGTGCCGAACCCCGGTTGGCTGGTCGAGTCGAGCCCACTCACTCGGTCTCGTACCAATGGAGCCCGATCGCCGGGCTGTGCCGACTGGATGCTGTTGGCCGAGCGCGTTTCCGCAATGCTCACTGCAACCAAGCATTGCCACGGGGAACGCTGTACTTGGACAGGATACGAAGCTGCCAACTCATCGATGCATGGTAGTGATGGAAAGGGTCGGGTACTGCGCACCCTTGGACCCAATCTCTATTCAGGGACCTCGGGCATAGCGTGGTTTCTATCGGAGTTTGCCGCACTTTCTGGGGATAAATTGGCCGCTGATACAGCGCGCGCGGCTTCGCACCAGACGCTTGCCCGGATCAATTCCATAGAGGGAACTGAACGTCTTGGCCTGTTTTCGGGGTTTGCCGGGATCATATTGGCCTGTCTGCGCATCGGCACCTTGCTTGAGGAACAGCACCTGCGCAAGCACGCAGTCCAACTGGCGGAAGAACTTGCACACATTCCCGTCGAAGGCGGCGAAGCTGATGTGATGTCCGGCGTCGCGGGAACGATTATAGGTTTGTTGTCCGTTGCAGCGCTGGGTTCCCGTCCAACTCTGCTGGCAGGCGCGACCAATTTTGGTCGGCACTTGATCTCACAGGCGCAGGCCGGCCGCGATGGACTGTTCTGGACATCGAAGGCCGACCCGGAGGAGTTACCACTGACCGGCCTGTCGCACGGTTCCTCCGGAATAGCTCTGGCGCTTTTAAGAGTGTTCGCAGCGACGGGAATCGATGAATTTAGAAAGGCAGGCATCGACGCGCTCCGTTTTGAGCAAGCCCACTTTGACCGGGCTAAGCTCAACTGGCCGGATTATCGGGGGATTTCCCGTCGTCGTTCGCCAACGGGTGTTCCCCACGCCTTTTCGTGTTTTTGGTGCCACGGAGCACCCGGAATTGCGCTCGCTCGTGTCGAGGCGCAGGAGATAACGGGCAATGCCATCTACGGCAAGCACGCTGCTGCGGCGTTTGAAACGATCCGCGTTTCAGTCTTGGAAATGCTTGCGCGAGGAACGCAGGCGGATACTTCATTGTGTCATGGCATTTGCGGTAACGTTGATATCTTGATGTCGCTGTCAGCAAGATTGGGAATAGTACTGCCGGAGAGTGACGACATCTTGCGTCGTACTCATCTAGTCTTGTCAAAGCACTTGGACGCTGCGGAGAAAGGGAAGCCTACTAACGGCATTACCTCTATGGGTCCTGGATTAATGCTAGGATTGACCGGAATCGGCGTTTTTGCGCTTCGTCGAATGACGCACACCGTGCCTGATATTTTGGGCCTCGGCCGATTCAATACCAAGCATCCGATATTTGTGGTCGGCCCTGAGCTGCCTTTGGCTGAGTGAGCAGGCGCTGCGATGCAACTTCCCCGGACCGGCACATTCAGTGCGCTTGAAAAAAACCGAGAATGTTGATCTCACGGTTGTCGCACAAAGCGTATTTGTGCAATTGCAGATATTTCTGACGCAGCATTCTTTTGCATCGTTTCTACGCCAAATCATACCGTCACGCCCTTCAGCCTTTGGAGTGACTGCACACGCGAAACGGCTTCCTGAGAGGCAAGGCACCACCTTCTCCCAATTAGGATTTGACAAGCAGGCAATATCAAACAGTTTCTAGTCGATGAACATTTTTGGCCGAATGTGTCAAAGAGATTGGGTTAGAGAAACCCAATGATTAGTCCAAGTTTTGAAATTTTACTATTTTCGAAGTTAATATGCTCTTCTTAAAACCCCGTGCCGTACTCCTCTTTCTGAAACCTACCATCCATCATTAGCCGCTAAAAAATGGAAACTAGGATGTGGACCCATTAAAATGGTTGCCGTGATCTCGACTGCGTGAGTCACGCCCTGAATTTCAGGGGTGTGCACTGAGCCATCTATTCTGTCTGACTGACGAACAAATGTGGCGTCTTCAGCCTTACTTTCCGAAGAGCCATGCAAGCCAAGGGTTAACGACCAGCGTGCTTTGAGCGGGATTATCTTCATAAACCGCAATGGGTTGCGGTGTCCGAAGCACCTCGCGAATATGGACCGCCAAAGACGCTGTACAACCGATGGAAGCGGTGGAGCAACATGGGTGTGTTCGCTCGGATCATGGAAGGATTGGCTGCTGAAGATACGGATCACAAGACGATCATGATCGACGCAACATACCTCAAAGTGCACCGCACTGCCTCAAGTCTGCGGTCGAAAAAGGTGATGCGTGGCAGTCTGATCGGTAGGACCAAGGGTGGAATGAACGCAAAGCTTCACGCCATTACCGACAGCGTTGGCCGCCCAATTCGGTTCTTCATCTCCGCCGGCCAAGTTGGCGATTGTGCTGGGGCCAGGGCATCAGAAACGGCTATCCGCTGTGCTCGATCGGATGCTGGCCTTTGAAGTGGTCACGGACCGCAAGATCACAAAGCCAGACCCGCAGAGCAACGCTGCCATTTTCGCGGCCACGCGTGAAAGCGCGATCATCCTATCGAAATCGGATGCCTGTCAATGCCGCTTGCGTATGGTGCGACGGATGCGCCTGTCGACGGAAGATGTCGATAGCGTGGTAGACGAGCTGGATTAGGCGTTCAATCGCGCCTCAGAAAAAGGCTCTACGTACTAATAAAACGCGCCAGCCGATCCGGCTGGTGCGTTCTTCATTAGGATTGGGTTAGCCCCGCAGCACTTTACCCGCTGCATCAAAGGGCGGCTCGTGCAGGATAACCGCCTTGTGTGGGCGCCCGAGTACCATGACCACAACCTCATCTCCTGGCTGAGCATTTTTGACGAACCCCAAGGCCAGCGACATGCCGACAGTATAGCCATATGTGCCAGAGGTCACACGCCCTATGCCTTCGCCGTCCTTGAAGATTGGCTCGCCACCGGTTGCATCGGCGTTGGAGGCGGTCACGCCGGCCTCGTCCAGACGCAAAAGAACCAATTGTTCACGCGCCAAGTTTTCCAGAACCTTCTGCGCGGCGTCTTTATTCAGAAAATCCTTGTCGAACTTGCACAAACGGTCCAAGCCGACTTCGTGTGGCCAGTATTCCGGACTGTATTCGCGGCTCCACGAACCATAGCCCTTTTCCACGCGCATAGACATCAGCGCGCGGCTGCCGACGGGGCCCGCTCCGAACTCTTTGCCCGCCTCGATCAGCGCATCATACAGGCGCGCCTGGTTTTCGGTCGGGCAGTGCAGTTCCCACCCCAGATCGCCGGTGAAGGACACGCGCAGCGCCAGAACCTCAACACCCGCCAGTTCGATCATGGCCGAGCGCATGAACGGGAAATCCTCGGTTGCCAGCGATGCGTCGGTCAGCTGTTGCAGGATTTTGCGCGATTTGGGACCGGCGACGTTGAACCCGCACATGGCTTCGGTCATGCTTTCGAAAGTTGTGCCTTCGGGCAGAGGAACCTGTTTGAAGAACCGCTTGTGATAGCGTTCGGCCATGCCCGAGCCGATGATCCAGAACTCATCCTCGGCCAAGCGGGTGACGGTGAAGTCACCTGCGATACCACCACGTTTCGAGATCAGCGGGGTCAAGCAGGAACGACCCACCGCCCTGGGCATGTTGTTGGCGAAGACGGCGTTCAGCCAGTCTGCGGCACCCGGGCCCTTGCAGCTATATTTGGCAAAGTTCGAGATATCGATGATGCCGGCGCGGTCGCGCAGCATCCTGCATTCCTCGCCCACAGGTCCCCACCAGTTCTGACGGGTAAAGCCGTTGGTGTCCACAATGCCGGGATTGTCTGCAAACCACAGCGGATGTTCCCAGCCGACGTTCTGCCCAAAGACGGCACCCATCGCTTTTTGGGTCTCGTAGATCGGGCGCACACGGGCCGGACGGCCTGCGCTGCGCTCTTCGTTCGGAAAATGGATGGCAAAGCGGTGTGCGTATTGATCCTGTACTTTGGCCTTGGTGAATTCTTTTGTGGCCCAGCGGTCAAACCGCGCCATGTCCCAGGCGAACATGTCGTATTCGGTTTCGCCCTCGATGATCCACTGCGCTGCCATCAGACCCATGCCACCGGACTGTGAGAAGCCTGGGATGATGCCGTTACAGCAGAAATAGCCGTCAACTTCAGGGACCGGTCCCATCAGAACATTGGAATCTGGTGACCAAATCATCGGGCCGTTGATAACTCGCTTGATCCCGGCCTTTCCCACAGTGGGTAGGCGCTCGATGGCATTCATCATATTTTTTTCGATGCGCTCCAGATCGTCGGGGAACAGGTCATGGGCAAAGTCCAGCGGCGTTCCGTCCTCGGCCCAAAACTTCATGTCCTTCTCATAAGCACCGACCAGCAGGCCGTTGCCTTCCTGACGCAGATAGTATTCACCATCGCGATCCGAGACCGAGGGCAGGCGGGTGCCGTGGGCCTGAACGTCCGACATCGCTTCGGTCACGAAGTACTGGTGCTCGGTCGGCTGCAGCGGCAGATCGATCCCGGCAAGTTTCGCAACTTCACGGCCCCACAGGCCAGCAGCGTTCACCACCCACGGTGTTTTGATGTCGCCTTTGGGGGTTTTGACGATCCAGAGGCCGTCGTCCTGCTGTTCGGTTGCGGTGACAGGGGTAAAGCGGTGAATTTCGGCACCACGCTGGCGCGCGCCGACGGCATAGGCGTTGGTCACGCCCGACGGGTCGACATTGCCGCCATCGGGTTCGAACATCACGCAACGAATGCCATCGTAATTGACCAGTGGGTTCAGGCGCTGCGCCTCTTCGATGCTGATCTCATAGAAGTTCATGCCATAAAGCTTGGCCTTGGCCGCCTGCAGCTTCAGCTGATGCTCACGCTCTTCGGTCTGGGCCAGGTACAGTGAGCCGGGCTGGAACACGCCGCAGCTTTGACCTGTCTCTTCCTCCAGCGCCTTATACAGGTTCATCGTATAATGCTGGATACGGCTGATATTGGTGCTGTCATGCAGCCCGTGGATGTTCGCCGCCGCGTGCCAGGTTGAGCCTGAGGTCAACTCATCCCGTTCAAGCAGAACCACATCCGACCACCCCAACTTGGTCAAGTGATATAGAATTGAGCACCCGATTACACCGCCACCGATGACCACGGCCTGAGCTTCTGTTCGCATTTTGTTATCTCGCGCGTTTTGTGTCGTGGGTTTCTTTCACGATCCGGGCGTCATCGGCAATGTCCACAAAATTCAAGGTGGGGTGAGGTTGGTTAAACTCATGGATCGGGGAAATCAAAACGAAAGCAATTCGTCAGAGTGCGGGTGCACGACGCTGCGACCTTCTCAAAACTCCAGACGATGCGCACGACCGCGTGCAACGAGTTTTTGATTCAATTCATCCGCCTCGGGAGCGCCGTATTCAAGCGCAAAGACGAAGGCATGGGTCAGGTAGAAACAGGCCGCATCGTGGTCCTGCCGCAGCTCAGCTTGATTTGCCGCTTCTTGGTACAGGTGGATCAGCGCGGGCACATCATAGTCCGCATGTGCCCGCAGCAATTGTATATCTAGCTCGTCCAGATCCATGGTCTGCCTTTCAGTGAAATCGCAATGTTTTTGGTGCGGACGTAGTTATAAAGTGCCTCAAGCCCTTTTTCACGCCCGAAGCCCGAATTGCCCACACCCCCGAACCGGGTCGAGATGCCAACTGCGATACAATCTTTGACAAAGACCTGACTGGCCCGCAGCTTGCTTGCCACCCGACAGATTGCGGGCAAAAATGCCTGCGACCAGCCCGTACCCGGTGCCGTTGGCCGTGGTGAAAGCCTCGGCCTCGGTCTCGATGGGGGTAAAGCAGCTGACGGGGCCAGGATCTCTTCTTGCACCACTCCGCTGGAGGGGTCGACTTCGGCTAGATTGATTGGAGCCATGATGTAGCCGTTGCGATTCAGACGCGCGCCACCCGCTGCGAAGCGGACACCGACCTGACGGACGGTGGATGCTATTTCCGACGCTTAAGCCATTGACCAGGTCTGCGGCGCGCTCGATCGACACGTCATAGATAGAGCGATGCGCCATCCCCCGGGCCATGGCCGAGCAGACCAGACCGGCATTATAATAGATACCGCTTTGCAGGCTAGAAATCAGCGTGCCCAAATTAGCTTCGTCCAGGGCGACAGCGGTGGATTTGCCACCCAGCTCCATCAGTGACGGGATCACGTTATTGGCCGCCGACCGCTGGATGTGCTGACCCGTGGAATCCACGGCGGTAGAACGACCTGATCTACCTGGGAACTCGCCACCAGCTTTTTGTCCAGTTCCCAGCGGATGCCATTTAGGTCCGACACAGTGCCTGCGGGCACCTCTGCACGCTCCAGTGCCACGCTCGGCGTGGCCAGACCGATCGGATTCAGTTCCGGCAATTTTGGTGATGGTCGAATTGCCCGCCGCCTTTGATAGTGCCGACGACCGGCCCGCAATGGACACCGGGAAGCTCCACGGCACGATCTGTGCCGACACCCCGTAGGGTTCGAAAAATGTATTGTCGGTATAGTTTGGACCCAAGGGGATCGATTTGCCTTCGATCTTTTCGGTCACGCCGCCGTAGTATTCGAAGTACTGTGTTGCTACGGAGAATTCATACCGCGCTGCTTCCAGCGTTGGGGCCAGGGTGTCCTCGCTCGCCTGCGCGAAACCCGCCACATGATCCTGATTGCCGGAATATTCAATTGCAATGGCAGCGTCCTTTTCGCATTCAACACACGATCCGGCCAGATAGTTTCTGGCCAGGCCGTCGTTCAGAAAGCCGCTCATGCTCCGGCGCGGCCTTTTTCGACCTGAGTCGCCACCCAGTGGTGGAAGCAGTGGGTCGGACCGTCCATGGCAGGAGAGAAGCGGCCACCGTCGAATAGAACGCCGTGACGGCCCTTTTGCATTCCCTCAACAACGAACACGTCTTCCTGGAACACGGTGTTCCACAGCGCCGAGTTCTTGGCCCGCAGTGCCTCGTGCTGGGGCGCGTCTTCTGGTTTCTGAGCATAATAGAGCTCTATATGCTCGATGGTCTTTTCCTGTGTTACCGGCTCGAGGATAAAGGCAAAGCCGTGGTCGCGCTGAACACCCAGCATGACGTTCGGATAGACGACGATGTATTCCGCGCCTTCCCTCCACTTTTCGCTGAGACCTTGGAAATCGTTTAGTTTCTCACCATCCTGACCTTCGAACTGGCGATACACATAGGTGCCCTGACCAGAGTATTTGCCCAACTCGTTGATGTTGTAGTGATCTTCCAGACGGGAATAGCTGTTCAGACCGGGGTGAACCCACGGCAGATGGTAGCTTTCACAAAAGTTCTCAACAGCCAGTTTCCAATTCGCGTCCAGTTCCAGATGCACCGAGGCACCGGCACCGCCATGATGCATCGGTTGTTCGAACTCTTTCCAGCGCTCCATCAACTCGCCGTGAACCTCTTCGAACTCGGGCGCGTTACCGTCTACATTTACGAAAATTACGTCGCGCCAGACGTATGACCGAATGCGCATTAGGCCCAGTTCAGCAAAATCCAGATCTTCGTGGGTGTTCTGGCCGGGGCCGCCTACATGGGGCGCTGTGCGCAGCTCGCCATTAAGGCCATAGCACCAGCTGTGATAAGGGCAGCGGATTGCGCCTCGGATTTTCTGAGGCTTGTCGACCAAGATCATACCACGGTGACGGCAGGTGTTCTGGAACACGCCGATCTCACCATTGCGGTCGCGGACCATCAGGATGGGCATTCCCAGGAAGTCGACCGGTTTCGCGTCGCCTGCCTCGGGGATGTCCTTGCCAAAACCGATACCGGACCAGTTGGCAAACAAGACCGACTCCCGTTCTTCGGCAAAAACGGCGGGGTCGATATAGTGCTCGTTCGGCAGTCCCTTGGCTGTGTTTACCGGGGTTAGAACGGACGAAAGCGATGCATGCTTGTTCATCGGTCACTCCTGAGTGTGTCTGTAGCTTTGGATTTCTTCCCCATTGGCAGCGCAACAGGTCCGTCTTCAATACCAAAAAACCTAACCGATACGTGAGGCTGGCTAAACCGATCCGCCTTGAACTTCGTCTAGCAGCCAGTTCTTTAGGGCCAGTGCACCCTCGGGAAGTTGTTCATCCTCGCGCCCCACCAGATAGAAATTGTTTGGGGCCGGAATACTGAACTTCTCAAGCGCCACTAACTTTCCCGAGCTGAGCATCGGTTGAATCAGTCGCTTCCACCCCAGCGCGAGGCCAGCCCCTTTGCGCGCCACTTGCAGGGCCAGCGCGTAACTGTTGACCCGCGATTGCGCCGGTATGTTGCCGGTAAACCCAAGTTCGTGAAACCATTCCGGCCAGGTGGTCCAGGTATTGTCCCTGGTTTCCAGATGGATCAGGCGGTGCTCTGTCAGGTCGCTGAGACTGGCGCCCTTCAACTTAGCGGCCAATTCGGGGCTGCACACCGGTGTCAGGGTATCGCGATAGAGTTTTGTGTGCGGCAATGAGGAATTTGGATCCTGCCCGTAGCGGATAAAGAAATCCAGGTCGGGGCGGTCGGCAAAGGACGTGTCCTGCGCCATCTGATTCACTTTCACGTGCGGATGTTCCTGCCAGAACCGGATAACGGACGGGGATAGCCACAAAGCGGCAACTGCGGTGCTCGACCCCACGGTGGCGTGGTTTTCGGAATCACCACTGCGGACTTGTTCCAGAACCTTTGACACCTTGAGGAAAGATGTGCCCAGAACCTCATAGAGAGCCGCGCCATCTTCGGTAAGTTCAACACCTCTATGCTTGCGTATGAACAAACGCGCGCTCAGGTCGGTCTCCAGCGCCTTGATCTGATGGCTCACGGCGCCTGGGGTGACGGATAACTCGCTTGCAGCGTCCTTAAAACTCAGATGACGTGCCGCCGCTTCAAAGGCGGACAGCGTGGCAAGAGGGGGCAGGTTGTAATGGCGTCGTGACATCGGGGCTACGTTGCGTTGAAGTTTAGCTTGAGCTCGTTTCAACCGAATATGAGAAATTTTGCAATTGAAAACTATGTTTTTTTCTGCAGCTTTGGCACGGCCCGTTTTCACGCCCAGAATTACCAGGCGCCGAACACGAGTTTGGATACCTGCAGGGCATACCGACAAACACGTGATGGAAAACCAGATGAACACACAAGTCGCTCGCCTTGTCCGAAAAACTGAACTGAGCCCGGATACATCAGATTTCTGCTTCGAAATCCTTGGAGGTCGGTTCACTGGCCTTGAGCCCGGCGCCCATGTGGATGTTCACCTGAGCGATGATCTGGTGCGCCAATACTCATTATGGAGTTGGAGCCAGGACGGGCGCATGATCAACGTTGCCGTAAAACGCGAGGATGATGGTCGCGGCGGCTCGCGGGCCATGCACGACATGGAAGAGGGTACCGAGATTGCCGTAGGCGGTCCTCGCAATCATTTCCCACTGGAAAGCCATGATCGCCACGTCACTCTGATCGCTGGCGGGATCGGGGCAACCCCGCTGGTGGCAATGGCGCGCGAATTATTGAACCGGGGGCAGGATTTTCGGGTCTACTACCTTGTACGCTCTCGGGACTACGCCGCAATGGACAATCAGTTCCGCGCGCTGGGTCTGGATGAATGGTATCACCTGCATTGCGACGATACCGATGGTCCGTTCGATCTGGCGCTGGTGATGCAATCCATGCCGATGGGTGCTGATGTCTATACCTGCGGCCCCGAGCCGATGCTGAACGCCGTGTTGGAGTCTGGCACCGCCCTGCGCGGTGGTGCGATCCACTTCGAACGGTTCGCTGCCGTTTCGGATATCGATCACGCGCCCAATGACAGTTTTGAGATCGAGGTTCAGTCCACTGGGGTTGTCTACACGGTGTCACAGGACGAAACGATCCTCGAAGTACTCAAAGCCAACGGTGTCCATGTGGATTTCGGCTGCTCCGAAGGACTCTGCGGGTCGTGCATGGTCGATGTTGTTGAAGGTGAAGTGGATCATCGCGATGACATTCTGACCCCTGAGGAGCAGTCTACGAACAGCTATCTCTGCACCTGTGTATCAAGGGCAAAATCCGACCGTCTGGTATTGGCGCTGTAGCGGCATTGCCAAGTTGCTCCCTGCTGTAGACTGGACTAACCGATGCGGATGAAGAGACCGACGATCATGCCTCGCCTGAAAGGCTTTAGTTTTCGTCGCGAAATCATCGCCTATGCGGTTTGGGCGTATCACCGATTTGCACTCAGAACGGTTGGAGTCGAGGATCTGCTCGCCGAGCGCAGCGTGACCGTTAGTCGGGAAAGTGTCCGGCATTGGATCAACCGTGTTGGCCGCCGTTTCGCCGATTGCATCAGGTGCGACAGGCCTGCGGCTGCTGACAAGTGGCATCTGGACAAGGTTGTCATCTCGATGGGCGGTGAAAGATTTTGAATCTGGTGGGCGGTTGATGCCAATGGCAACGTGCTCGATATCCTGGTGCAGAGGCAATGTAATGTGAAAGCCGCCTGACGTTTTTGAAACGACTGATCGACCGGTTCGGCGATCCGTGTGTCATCGTCACCGACAAACTGCGCAGTTACGTCAAGCCGATCAAAGAACTATGTCCGGGCGCCGACCATCGGCGCACACGGGATCAAACACTCGGGCTGAAGGATCGCGCCGGCCGGCGCAAAAACGCAAAAAGCTGATGGACCGCTTCAAATCTCCGAGACATGCTCAAAGGTACCATTCCGCTCACGACCAGAGGAACACCATGTTCCGCCCCCGCCGCTATCGCCTTTCCGCCAACTCGTACCGCCACGCCGGATCGGGTGCCCACGATCTTTGGAATGGCTAACCCTCGAGTTGACCACCTGACTGCGCCGTCTACGGCACTTTTCAACCGCCGCCAAATAACTTGGCAATGCTTCCCTGACAGTCGTGGCTGATTGGCGCTGCCCAAAAAACTGGGTAGGTTTTTCATTCGGTGGCGACACGTCTGGCCACGCGGTAGATCATCACGAAGAAGACCGGCACAAAGACCACGCCCAGCACGGTGGCCGAGATAACGCCGCCCATCACACCCGATCCCATTGCCGTTCGTCCCCCGGCGCCCGCGCCCGAAGACAGGACCAACGGCAGAACACCCAGAGAGAACGCCATCGAGGTCATCAGAATGGGCCTGAACCGCTGATGCGCTGCGTCCTTGACGGCTTGCAACAAGGGTTCTCCGGCTACGACCTTGTCGCGGGCGAACTCGACGATCAGGATCGCGTTCTTACCGGTCAGACCAATCACCGTCAGCAGCGCGACCTGGAAATAAACGCCGTTTTCGAACCCACCCAGCCAGGCGCCGACCAGCGATCCGGTCACGCCGATCGGCATGGCCAGCATCACGGCAAAAGGAATGGTCCAGCTTTCGTAGAGCGCCGCAAGACACAGGAAGACGGCGGCAAGTGACAGGGCATAGAGCATCCCTGCCTGATCCCCGGACTCCCGCTCCTCCAATGACAGGCCCGTCCAAGCGATCTGGTAGCCTGGCGGCAATTGCTGCGCCAGCGCCTCGATCTCGGCCATGGCTTCACCGGTGGTGAACCCTGGCGCAGGGCTGCCCTGCAACTGAATGGCCGAAACACCATTATAGCGGTACAGACCCTGCGGACCGAATTGCCAGTTCGCGGAAGAAAAGTTGGACAGCGGCACAAGACCACCTGAATCATTGCGGACCCGCCAGGCCTCGATATCTTCGGGGACCATGCGATAGGGTGCATCCCCCTGAACATAGACGCGTTTGATCCGGCCCCGGTCCAGAAAGTCGTTCACATAGCGCCCAGCCCAGGCCACCGATAAAAGCTCGCCCACTTCCTGCGCAGAGAGGCCCATTGCACCTGCGGCGCGCCAGTCCAGATTGATGTTGAACTGGGCGGCGTCCTCAAGCCCGTTGGGACGAATCGAGGCGATTTTCTCACTTTGCCCCGCAAGGCCCATCAGTTGATTTCTCGCCTGTACCAGCTCTTCATGGCTTTGGCCGTCACGGGCCTGCAAATAAAAGTCAAAGCCGCTGACGTTACCAAGTTCGATCACCGCAGGGGGAACAATGGGGAACACAAACGCTTCCTGAATTTGCGAGAATGCTCCAAAGGCCCGACCCGCAATGGCTTGAGCGCTTCGATCAGGGGTATTTCGTTCGTCCCAATCCTTCAGGCTGATGAACGCAATACCCATGTTTTGGCCCTGCCCGGCGAAGCTGAAGCCACGCACGGTAAAGACAGAAACGACGTTTTCAGTCTCATTCTCCAAATAATACTGCTCAATTTGTTCTAGCACGCCCTCAGTCGCCTCAGCGGTAGAGCCCGTCGGCCCCTGGACCAGAGTGAAAAGGATACCCTGATCCTCTTCGGGCAAAAACCCGGTCGGCGTGCGGGCAAACAGAAATACCATGGCGGCACCGATCAGCAGATAGATAAGCCCCACACGCAGCGGACGTCGGATCGAGAATCCGACCAGTGACGAATAGCTTTCTGTCAACCGGTCGAACCCGCGGTTGAACCATCCAAACAGGCCGCGATCGCGTTTGTCATGGTCGGGTTTGCGCAAAAGCGTCGCGCACAGGGCGGGTGTCAAGGTCAGCGCAACCACAACTGACAGCATCATGGCCGAGACGATGGTGATCGAGAATTGCTGGTAAATTACCCCGGTGGAGCCACCGAAGAACGCCATCGGGATGAACACTGCCGACAGCACCAAGGCGATGCCGACCAATGCACCGGTAATCTGACCCATGGATTTCTTGGTGGCCTCGTAGGGGGAAAGTCCCTCTTCCTCCATGATCCGTTCGACGTTTTCGACCACGACGATGGCGTCATCCACCAGCAGACCGATGGCCAGAACCATTGCAAGCATGGTCAGTGTGTTGATCGTGAACCCAAAGATCGAGATGATCGCGAATGTCCCCAACAACACGACCGGCACAGCGAGGGTCGGAATAATCGTTGCGCGCAAGCTCTGCAGAAATAGGAACATGACGAGGAAGACCAGAACGATCGCCTCGATCAGCGTGTGGACGACTTCTTCAATCGAGATCTCGACAAAGGGGGTGGTGTCGTAAGGTACGACATATTCTACGCCGTCCGGGAAAAAAGCGGAGACTTCGTCCAGCTTGTGCTTCACGCGCTCGGCTGTATCGAGTGCGTTGGCACCCGAGGCTAGCCGGATCGCCATACCCGCGGTGGGCTTGCCGTTGAACCAGGCGGATGTGGTATAGCTTTCGGCTCCTATCTCCACCCGCGCCACATCACGCAGCAGAACAAGCCCGCCGTCGGTTTCTGCGCGCACCACGATCTGTTCAAAGTCTTCCGGCGTCGACAGCAGCGACTGCGCTGTGATCGTGGCGTTAAGGGCTTGCCCCTCGACCGCAGGCAAAGCGCCGAAGGACCCCGCCGAGACCTGAGCGTTTTCTTCCGAAACGGCCTGTACGATATCCGTGGGCGTCAGCTCAAATGCGGCCAGTTGTTCTGGGTTCAGCCAGATCCGCATCGCATATTGCGCGCCAAAGACCTGAACGTTGCCGACACCCTCCAGGCGGCTGAATTCATCGACCATGTTCGATACCATGTAGTCTGACAAATCCACAGCATCGAGGCGATCGTCGGTCGAAACAAGCGCCGCCACCAGAAGGAACCCGCCCGAGGATTTTTCGACGACAACACCCTGACGTTGAACGATTTCCGGCAGCAGCGGCGTCGCCTGACTCAGCTTGTTCTGAACCTGCACCTGCGCAATGTCCGGGTCGGTTCCGGTTTCAAAGGTCAGCGTCACCGTGGAAGACCCGGTCGATGTAGAAGACGAGCTGATGTATCGTAGCCCGTCGAGCCCGGTCATCTGTTCCTCGATCACCTGAGTTACGGTATTGTTTACGGTCTGGGCCGAGGCGCCGGAGTAGGAGGCGCTAACCTCGACTGTGGGTGGCGCGATTTGCGGATATTGTGCCACCGGCAAGTTGAAGACAGCCAAAGTGCCGATGCCCATCAGCAGGATGGAAATGACCCATGCAAATACAGGTCGGTCGATAAAGAAACGTGCCATGGGGAACTTTCACATCTGGTTGCGGGAGGCTGAGCGCTGCAGTCCATCAGCGCGGTTCAGGACTCCGGTTCCTCGGTTGGCGCAACCGTCGCGCCGACCCCTATCTTTTGCAGCCCCGCAACGATCAGGCGGTCGCCGGCTTCAAGTCCGTCCGTCACGATCCATTTGTTGCCCTCGGTGCCCCGGACCGTAAGGATCCGTTCGATGACGGTGTTGTTGTCGTCTACCACCATCGCCGTCGGCTGACCGCGCCGGTTGCGCGCGACGCCCTGCTGCGGTGCAAGCACTGCGCCCCGCAAAACTTCGACCGGCAGATGCGCGGTGACATACATGCCCGGCAGGACAATCTGGTTGGGGTTCGGGAATTCAATCCGAAGTACCGAAACACCAGTCTGCGGGTCCACTTGCGGCTCTGCCGCAAGGACCGTACCGGTCTGATCAAAGGTCGATCCATCCGCCAACGACACCGTCACCGTCGGGTCAATCATCTGCAACGCTGCCGTCTGCGATGCAACGGCCCGATTGAAACGCAACACATCCTGAGTGGAAACGGCAACGTCCACATAGACACGATCGATCTGCCGGATCACGGCCAGCGGTTCAGCCTGTTGTGCGGTCACCAGCGCGCCTTGCGTGGCCAGCGCACGGCCTACGCGGCCTGAAAGGGGCGCGCGGATCGTTGTGTGTTGCAGGTCGATCTTTGCGGTTTGCAGCTGCGCCTGTGCCACCAGCAACGCGGCCTTGGCCGCGTCGCGCTCTGCCACGGCACTGTCAACCGCCTGTTGGCTGGCCACGTTGCGCAGCAACAACTCGGCCACGCGCTTTTCTTCCTTTTCAGCAGCGGTCAACCGAGCCTCGGCCTGAGCAACGCTTGCGGTGGCCTGCTGGACCTGTGCGTCATAGACGTCGTCGTCGATGCGATACATCGCATCACCTTCCTGAACGGTACTGCCTTCCTGAAACAGACGCTCGACAACGATCCCGGACACCTGTGGCCTGACCTCTGCCACACCCAACGCGGCAACGCGGCCCGGCAATTCCGAAAACAGGGTCACGTCCTGTGCTTCCAGCGTTATAACGGTCACCGGCACAGGATTGTTAGATTGCGCAGTGGCCAATGATGCCAAACCGGAAAGCAATGCAGTCAATGACATAAGCAGGAAGGCTCGGGTTCTGAGCATTTTTCGCATCTCCGTTCGGTGTTGTTATCCAAAAAAATGGTCGTGATATGAGCGGCGTCTGGGGCTGTGCCGCGTGTAGGCAATTGTTCCAGCTAGGCGGCACAGATTGGAAATCCATCAGGTGGAATTCTGCAACGCACTTCCTTCCCATAAATTCCTTACTGAGAAAGGCAATAAACTTTTTATCCTCGGCTCGTCCACTTCCCGCCTTCACATGCCACTGTGCATATTCGAACACGTTGTCGCTTCGCCCGCCGGAAGACCTATTTTTCCCGGCGCCATCTGCAATCAAGTCCTTTCCGCTCCCACCTTTCAACAGGTCGTTGCCGCTGCCGCCCGATATCCGACCATCGCCCCGGTCGCCTTTGACAAAATCGTTGCCCTCGCGGCCCGGGATCATGCCCTTGTCGCGCGTGCCGGTCAGGGCATCCGAGCCAAAGGTACCGATCTCGCCGTTGCCGTTTAGAACGCCCAGTTACCCAAGCAGGAAATTGGCATAGTCGAACCCGTTATTGGGCTGACGTCCGGTGAAGATTTCCGGGTTCAGCAATGGGTTGAAGCCAAGGCCTGTTGCCCCGGTCACCAACCCTGTCAGTCCGACGCCATCCGTGCAGTTGTTCCCTGATTAGACGACTCCGTCGGTTTGGAATTTGCTTACTAATCTCTCCTCCAGTTTCCGCAGGGGGTTACTGTCGAAGCCAAGCGGATGACCTGGTTGGCATTGCCAAGTTGTTTCCCGCCGTGGACCGGACTAACCGATGTGGATGAAGAGATCGACGACCATGCCTCGCCTGAAAGGCTTCCGCTTTCGTCGCGAAATCATGGCCTGTACGGTTTGGGCGTATCACCGGTATGCAGTCAGCACGGCTGACGTTGAGGATCTGTTCGCTTGGCGTGGCGTGACCGTCAGTCGGGAAAGTGTACGGCATTGGATCAAACTTATTGGTCGCCAGTCGTTTTCTCAAACAACTGACCGATCGGTTCGGCGAACCGCGTGTCATCGTCACCGACAATCTGCGTAGCTACGTCAAGCCAATCAGAGAACTATGTCCGGGCGCCGACCACCGGGCGCACACGGGGTTGAACAATCGGGCTGAAGGATCGCACCGGCCGGCGAAAAAACCCAAAAAGCTGATGGGTCGCTTCAAATCTCCGGGACATGCCCAAAGGTACCTTTCCGCTCACGACCAAGGGAACATCATGTTCCGGCCCCCCCGCTTTCGCCTGTCTGCCGTCGCTCTCGCCGCAGTTGTCATTTTTTGGCTATGAAACAAGAACGAGTCCTGACCCTAGGCCTCGTTGAGGCCGCTATCGATACTATTGTTGCGACTGCGTGCATTCAATTGTGCTCAGCCGTAATCAATTCGATAAACTGAGAAACGGTTTCTTGTGGAACACCGGCTGCTTCAAAGATCGCGGCAGCAAAACTCACAGGCGCTGTTCCAGAAGCGGTAATAAGTCGATCTGCTGAGACCGCCGAAGCACTTTGAACGTAGTGCGATACGCCATCATATCCCTCGGCATTCTTGACTAAAAACTCGGTATCGTTTGAAGTATGCGGCTTCTCGTTCAGCAATCCAGATCTGGCCAGGGCTAGGGTGCCACCACAAATCCCCCCTATTGGAACGCCTTTTTCATTTTGAGCCACAAGCATGTCCGAAATGTCCGGCGCGGTATCAGAATCCCACACGGTGCCACCAATAACTGCCACTACATCCGGTTGCCAATCGACCAGATCGCTCAATCCTTTGGAGACAACAACTGTCAATCCGCCCATCGAGATCAATTGCCCTGGAGTAGGAGAGAAGTACATCACATTGAGCCCATAAAATGAACCGCCGATACCACCTATCAAGGCGTACTCCCAGTCAGCGAACTCGTCTGTAAGTATCAGCGCAACTTTCACCATTTTGCTGTGCCCCTTAGAATCGCAGGAAGGAACGTATAGGGAACACTATGGACATGCAACGTAGCTGAGTCATCAAACATCCACATCCTTCGGTCCTGTGACCTAAGCAATCTTACCGGGTCAGCCTTCAAGCAGTTTTGTTTTTGAAGGCAGGTCGGACTCCGCCTATTCTGACGACGGATGATTTAAACTGGTTTTTGGAGGAAGTATTATGTCCGTTCCACAGATTGTTACCGTCGTTGGCTGTTTTTCCGTATCCGCAGCGAATGCGGAGGCATTTCGAAAAAACTGTGCGGAAATGATAGAACTGCGCAGTCAGGAACCTGGCCATGTGGCGTCGGCCTACAGTTTTGGCAAGGATGGGACGGCCGCTTCACGCGAAGATTACGAGAGCGCTGACGCAGTGATCCGCCATATGGAATTGGGCACACACATCTTTGAAAGGACACAAGCCTTGGTCGAGATAACCGGGGTAGAGTTGCATGGTCCTAGGGCTGAGCTTGAAAAACTGCGCGATTTGTTCAGCGAGATGTCTCCGAGATTCTATGAGACCGAGTTTGGGTTTCGGCGGTAGACGGGTTTGACTGTTTGATTGATGCCAAGGCCGTAATGCTTAGCCCATCATCGTGAGGGCCGTGTTTTCAGGCCCAAAGAAGACGTGGACGCCTGCTCCCTTTTTGTGGGTGCGACCCTTTGATCCTGCACCTGTGTTAGGGGAAACCAATCCGATGCTGCTTGAGTTGCTGGTTCACGGCAGTCCAGTTTTTTCAGTTTCAACACCGGCAAAGCTTTGGAATTTGACAAAAACCGCACGACTGCGACAATGGAAAGCCCCACTTGCGATAGGCGGGAACGGATCAAATGATGGGAAGACGCCGTTTTTTGACTCGTATTCTTCCAACCACATTCGGGACAAGCATCTGGATGCGCAGCCTGTCCAAAAATGCGGAGGCAAAAACCGTCGAACGTGAGAACAACAAAGTACTAACGGTAAAGGAAATGGAGATTCTGGCTGCCTGGTGTTCAACTATCGTGCCGGGTGCAGGAGACGCCGGGGTGGCAAAGTTTGTCGATCAAAGCCTTGCAGGAGATCGGGCTTCGTCGCTACTGCTCTTGCGGTACCTCAATGCCAGCGACATGGCGGGGTTTTACCGTCTGGGTCTCGCCGGAATCGAGCAGGAATGTACCCACCGGTTTAACCTGCCATTTGTCCAAATAACCAAGAGTCAGAAGATGGAATTGGTTGAGGCGGCCGTAACCTCGGATATGCAGATCTGGACCGACCCGGATCCGAATTTCTTCTATTTCATTTCACGAAGTGACGCGGTGGATGTGGTTTATGGCACGCAGGCGGGGTTTTCGGATCTGAACATCCCCTATCTGGCGCATATTCAGCCACCGCGACCCTGGTAACGAATTGACCGCATATGTGCTAAACCAAAACGCGGGGAACCAATGGCGAAAGCGGCACATGACAAAGTTGAAGTCGTAATTGTCGGTTCTGGCATCGCTGGCAGCACGATGGCAGCCGAATTGGGTGAGGCGGGGTTTGATGTACTGGTGCTTGAGGCCGGACCAGAGCGCTATCTGTCTGAAATGGTCAGCTCGCAAATCTGGTCGCGGAGGCTCAGATGGGCCGGGCCGGAAGTTCTGGAAACAGGTGACCTTGTGGGGGCGGCGAATTTTGCCATGGGTTGGGGGACCGGTGGCGCGGGCCTGCATTGGTACGCGAATTGGTACCGGCTGCATCCGGACGACTTTCACGTCAAATCTATGTACGGACGAAGTCTGGACTGGCCCATAGGATATGATGATCTGAAACCATGGTATGACCATGCGCAGTCCTATTTCGGGGTATCAGGAGACGACGATCCGCATGCGCCATCAGCGGCGCCTTATCCCATGCCGGCCATTTCCTTATCCAAACAGTCGCAGGCAATCAAACCAGGTTTTGATGCAGAAGGTTTGAGGCTGACGACAAACACTTTGGCGGTGAATTCCGTCCCGTATGCCGGGAGAGCGGGTTGCCTGCTTGACGGCTGGTGCGATGCTGGGTGTCCGATTGGAGCATTGGCGAACCCATTGGTGTTGCAATGGCCACGGGCGCGAGAGGCTGGGGTTAAACTGCGCCACAATGCCTACGTGGCACGGGTTGAAACAGACCCTTCAGGATCGAAGGCAACCGGTGTTGTATATCTTGATGAGCAGGGCCGTGAAAACCTGCAACCCGCCGACATTGTCATCTCGGCCTGTCATACAATCTGGAATGCACGGCTGCTGCTGTTGTCTTCCAGTGACAAGCATCCCGATGGGCTTGGCAATGGAAGCAAGACACTGGGGCGATATTTCATGTCCCACGCCCTCACGACCATCCACGGGCTGTTTAACCAGGAAACAGAACCGCATTTGGGTGTATCTGGCGCCAATTCACTCTGCTTGGAAGGCTATGACGACAAACAACCAGCACAAGATGCCTTCGGTAGCCGCGCTTGGCTGGTAGGACAGGCGGCAAAACCAAACGATCTGTTGGGGACTGCTCTGGCAAAACCGGAATTGTTTGGCGCGGCTCTGGATGCATATTTGCGTCAGGCCAGTTTGCACTACGGAAACATGGCCGTGCTTTGCGAGGAGGATGGCATTCCGGAAAACTGCATCAAACTCGACGCATCAAAACATGATCGTTATGGATTGCCGCAAGCGCAAGTGAGTAATTCGCTTCCGCGGGCGAATGCGTCCAGATCAGAGCTAGCCAAAGAGGAGGGCCTGCGCATTTTCAAGGCCGCAGGGGCCCGTGACGCCTGGGCAGGGCCGCGAAACCCAATGCACATGATGGGTGGTACAATCATGGGCGATGACTCGTCAGCGTCGGTAACGAACTCCTTCGGACAGGCGCATGAAGTCGATAATCTGTTTGTCGCTGGCGCAAGCCTGTTTCCCACACCCGGCGCGGTCAACCCTACCGCTACTCTGGCCGCATTGGTGTTCCGCACAGCAGATTACATTCGCACCCATCGATCAGAACTGCTGCCCTAAAGGGAGCTGCGAGGGGGCGACCGCCCCTGCCTTCGGAGGTGTCGGGCAGTGATTGAAACCAGCGGTTTAGCACACTGTCTGGTGACCAGAACGCTGTCGAGCTTACGGTTGTCGCGCAAACTATTGGAGCGGCCAGAGGCAGGGATATGCTGGACACACTTATCCCAAGTTTTCAGCGAATTGACGAAACCCAGAGGTTTACGGCAAATCGAGTTGGCCCTTGCGGATCATTCTGGCGACTTCGATCAGCACTAATCTCTTCCAAGTCACGATAAGGCACAGTGTACCGCAAAAAGAAGTATTCAGCGTACCAAACCGCTTCCTTGAGGAAGTGGCAGCCCTTCAATGAGGCCATTCGGAAACCTGTTCGCGATGGATTTGAAGGTAGCAACTACCGAACACACATTCTCGTCAATCAAAGCCAAATGTTTGCGACACATCCGGTTTTTTTCGCGCAACGCGGGTAGGGGCTTTGCAATACGAAAAAATTTGGGGTTGTGAAAATGTTGCGTCGCGAATTCATAGAGAGGACAGCGAGGGCGTCAACACCTTCAGAACCTCACTGGCGAACTATCGCAAATTTCATCAACAAAGCAGTGCGCCGCTGAGGTCGAAGTGTTTGGGAAACATTGCACGTAAAAACCGAAAAACAATTCTCATTGCCTCGTTGCGATCAAAGGAATCCGGGTGGAGTAGATAATCGGTCCACATACCTTCTAGCATTGCTAGTGTGCCGTGCGTGGCGTCCCGTGCAACCTGATTGGGGTGTTCATTTCCGGCTTCTTTCGCAATTCGCAAGAATGCGTTGAAGATCAGGTTCCGAAGTTTTGCATCGCGTGTATCTGAAAAGGCCGCAATCGCCGCTCTGTTTCTGGCTTCACCTCGAAATGCGTACCAGATTGAAACATTCTTCTTGTTGAGGATGGCTTCACTCAAATCACCCCGAACAATCATCTCAATATGTTCTTGACCAGTTTGCCCGGTCGTTTCCAACATGGCATGGATGCCATCGTAGTATTGCTCGGACGAGTAGCGGGCCGCCTCGTCCACCAGATTGTCCTTGCCGCCGAAATGAAGGTGAATCATCCCGCGGGACAAGTCGGCACGTTGAATGATCTCGCTGACTGACGTCTCAGAAATTCCCTTTTCTGCAACCGAGTCGAGGACTGCCTCGATTAGAGACAGGCGGTTTCGTTCTCGTATCTGTTGGCGTCTTCCAGTCATTTGATCAGGCGGTTCAGTTTGTTTTCAAGCTCTTGCGGTGCCTTCTAGCGGCGTTTGTGGAATTGGCCAGCCCCGTTGTGGAATTATCAGTTGACACAGCTAGCCCGAAAATTCCAGAATTAAATGGACGATTGTCCATTTTGTGATGGGAATCGTCTCGCCATTGAAAGCAATGTTCAGCAGGGAAGCATGGCCGGAGTCATTAGAAGTGAAGCGGGCAAAGGCCTGGCATTGAGCGCCCCTGCGACGCTCTATGTTGGCCTGCTTGTGGCCGTGCCTCTTTGCATTCTTGTCGCCTACAGCTTTTGGACTCAGACCTATGTCGAGATTGACCGCACGCCGACATGGGCGAATTACCAAGAGGCGTTCACCGATCCCTTGGTCCGACACCTGATGATCCGTTCAGTTGCAATTGCCGGGGCGGTGACATTGGTAACGGTCTGTCTGGCCTATCCGATTGCCTACTTCATCGCATTTCGGACGCAAAAAAAGACCCTCTGGCTATTGCTGATCACTATTCCCTTTTGGAGCAGCTACCTGCTGCGTGTGTTCAGCTGGAAGCTGATCCTTGGATTCAATGGGGTGATGAACTCCGCTTTGATCTCATTGGGGCTGATACAGGAGCCGCTGACTTTCCTGCTCTACAACGAGTTCGCCGTTGTTCTCACGCTTGCGCATGCCTGGGCGCCATTTGCGATATTGCCGATTTATGTGTCGCTGCAGAAAATCGACCGCAGCCTGTTAGAGGCCGCAACCGACCTTGGATGTAGCAAGTTGGAGAGATTTGTCCGCGTGACTTTGCCCCTGACTGTGCCGGGGATCATCGCCGCCTGTCTGATCATTTTCATCCCAACCGTTGGCGACTACGTCACTCCGGCATTGGTCGGTGGGTCACAGGGCAAAATGGTGGCCAATCTAATCCAGGTGCAGTTTGGCGCCGCCAATAATTGGCCATTGGGTGCAACCCTGTCTCTGCTTGCTATGCTTTCGGTCGGTTGCGTCGCAATCCTGTTCGTGCTGGTTGTCACCGCACTGGGGCGGAGGATCAGATGACCAAAGCTATTCGTATCCCCTGGTTGCTTGTCTATGCAGTCGCCTACCTTGTGTTTCTTTATCTGCCAGTGCTGCTGTTGCCGCTGTTTTCCTTCAATGACGGAACCATCGTGGCTTTCCCGCTTAAGGGTTTTACGTTGAAATGGTACGCGCAATTGGGTCAGCAGGATACGTTGCTTCAGGCGATGGTGAACTCGCTGATCGTCGGCAGTGTGACCGCCCTGATGGCGACGTCTCTGGGTCTGTTCGCCGCGCGCGCCTATGTTCGGTACCGTTTCAAGGGGCGGGAGTTTTCCGAAGGCTTGGTCATGCTCCCGCTGGTGGTACCCGGCATCATTGTCGCTAGTTCGATGCTGGTACTGTTTATTAGCGTCGGGCTGAAACCTTCGCTGACAACCGTGATCCTTGGGCATGTGTTCGTGGCCTTGCCCTTCGCGGTATCGATCATGAAGTCCGCCTTTGACGATTTCGACCAATCGTTGGAGGAGGCCGCCTTTGACCTCGGCGAAAGCGTTGTGGGAACATTTAGGCGTGTCACTCTGCCAATCGTTGCACCGGGCATTGTCGCGAGCCTTTTGGTCACGTTCACCGTGTCCTTCGACGAGTTCGTTCTAGCCTTCTTCCTGTCCGGAAACAGCCCGACACTGCCGGTCTATATCTGGAGTCAGATCCGCTTCCCGGCAAAACTCCCCAACACACTGGCACTTGGCTCGTTACTTTTGCTTTCGTCCGTTCTGCTGCTGCTGATTGCCGAATACTTCCGCCGCCGTTCCACCCAATCTTCTGATTGAAGCCAAAGGAAACAAACAAGATGAGCGAACAGAACATCATCGAGATTCAGGGCGTGGAAAAACGTTTTGGAACCTTTGTGGCTGTATCCGATCTGAACCTCACCTTGAAAGAGGGTGAGTTCTTTTCGCTGCTCGGACCTTCGGGCTGCGGAAAGACAACCGCTTTGCGCATCATCGCGGGATTTCAGGATCACGAAGAGGGCGAGATCCGGATAGATGGTCGGACGATGGGTGAGGTGCCTGCCAACAAGCGGCCTACGAACATGGTGTTCCAAAGCTATGCGATCTTTCCGCACCTGAATGTGGGTGACAATGTCGGGTTCGGCTTGCGAAAGACAAAGCTCACGCGAAGTGAAATCAAGGAACGCGTTGCCGAGGCGCTTGAGATGGTTGAGCTCGGAGGCTTGCAGGATCGCAAGGCCAATGAGTTGTCGGGCGGACAACGGCAACGTGTGGCGCTCGCCCGTGCGCTGGTCATGCGGCCCAAAGTGTTGCTGCTGGATGAACCATTGTCCGCGCTGGACAAAAACCTGCGCGAAGCGATGCAATTGGAAATGCGCCGCTTGCAACAAAAGCTTGGAATTACGTTCGTAATGGTCACGCATGACCAGTACGAAGCGATGACCATGTCCGACCGGATAGGAGTCATGTTCGCTGGGCAGCTCAAGCAGGTCGACAAGCCCGAGGTTTTGTATTCCCAGCCGTGCAACCGGGAAGTGGCCTCTTTCATCGGTGGAATGAACTTCCTGGATGCCGAGGTAACGGCTGAAAGCTCTGAATCGCTGGAGGTTAACGTTCAGGGATTTGGGCAGATGACAATCGGGGTGAACCCAAACGTTCAGGTGCATGACAAAGACCTGCTGGTCGGCGTTCGGCCCGAGCAATTGGAAATCAGTGCAAAAAGGCCAGATGGATACGACGCTCTTGTTCAGGGCGAGGTGTCGGACGTCGCCTTCTATGGTGAGAGCGTCCACTATTATGTGCGTGTCGATGGTCTAAAGGACAGCATCGCCGTTGCAGTGCCGAACTACTTTCACACGGTCGATCACAGCCGCGGCGACACTGTTTGGCTTGGTGTTCAAAGCGCCTCGGTAATTGATCTAGGCAAACGTGACTCTTTGGGAGGAGACAAATGAATAAAGCAGCATCACTTGCGGCAGCAGTAGTTGCCACCTTTGCCGCCGGACAAGCGCAAGCCAACGCGGCAGATTTGACCGTTTTTGACTGGTCTGGATATGAAGATCAGGGCTTTTACGGCGATTACGTCGAAAAGTACGGCGGCGCGCCGAGCTATACCTATTTCGGCAGCGTGGAGGAGGCGTTCACCAAGCTTCAATCCGGGTTTGAGGCAGATCTGGCCCATCCCTGTACGGACGCCCTGAGAAAATGGGTTGCGGCGGACATGCTTAAGCCCATTGATACCAGCAAGCTGGAGAACTGGGACAAACTGATGCCCAAGATCAAAGAGGTCGATGGCATCACGATCGATGGACAGACCTATATGGTGCCTTTCGAATGGGGCAATACCGGCCTGATCTATCGCACCGATATGGTTTCGGCGGACGATGTTTCGCTGCAATTGCTTGCAGATCCTGCGTATCAGGGCAAAGTTGCGGTTCCGGATGCGGCATCCAGTGCTTTTGCCATGGCCGCGCTGGCGACCGGTGCCTCAAGCTATACTGATATGAGCGACGAGGAATTCCAGAAAGCGGCGGATTACCTGCGCGCAATTCACCCGAATGTTCGCTTTTACTGGTCTGACGCAGGTCAGCTCGATCAGGCGATTGCCAGCGGTGAGGTGACGCTGGGCTGGGGCTGGAACCAATCGGAGCTAAACCTGATCTGGAACGAAACTCCGGCAGTTATGATGCGGGATGTGGACAAGGGCATCGCCACCTGGGTCTGCGGTTATGTGCATCTGAAGTCCGCCAAACAATCGGATGAGCAGGTCTATGACATGCTCAACGCGCTCAGCTCTGCCGCAAGCGGTAAGTACATCATCGAAAGCTGGGGGTACGCCCATGCCAACGAGGACGCTTTCGCACAGGCCGACCCGGCTCTGATCGATACCTACGGGTTCTCGGACGTGGACAGCTTCTTTGAGGGCAGCTTGTTCTTCGATGCGGTCAACCCGGAACTGGAAGCAAAGATGTTGAAAGAGTTTGAGCGCATCAAGGCGGGTTTTTAGAGCCACCTAACAACACAGTCGGGATTGGTGGGACCTAAGCAAACCTGCCAATCCTACGGAACCAATTCCAATTTTTCTGGAGGAAGCGCGGCAATGTCAGGCGCTGACGGATATTCTGTTCTCTTTGAGCCGGTTCAGATCGGGCCCGTGACGGCCCGCAACCGTTTCTATCAAGTGCCCCATTGCAACGGCATGGGGCATCTTCGACCGCAGGCCGAGGCGGCCATGCGGGCGATGAAGGCCGAGGGTGGTTGGGCCGTTGTGTCCAACCAAGAGACCGAAATTCACCCTACTTCAGATTTGTCCCCATATGCGGAAAACCGACTATGGGACGAACGGGATATTCCAGCGCTGTGCCTGATGACCGAAGCTGTCCATGCCAAGGGTTCGCTTGCGGCCATAGAACTAGCGCATAACGGTCACCATGCGCAGAACCACCTGAGCCGTGCGCCCTTGCTGGGCCCGTCAGAACTTGCCCTGCAAACCGCGTATCCCAAACAGGCTCGGGCAATGGACAAGGCGGACATCCGAGAGTTTCGCAAGTGGCACCGCGCGGCGGCACGACGTTCGCGCGAGGCGGGCTTTGACATCGTGTATGTTTATGCCGGGCATCACATGACGTTGCCGCACCATTTTCTGTTGCCACAGTTCAATGACCGGGCGGATGAATATGGCGGTTCTCTGGAGAACCGCGCGCGACTTACGCGAGAGCTTCTGGAAGAAACCAGAGAAGAGGTTGGGGACGATTGCGCCATCGCTCTCCGGTTCGCAGTGGATGAAATGCTCGGGTCTGACGGGATGCAGGCGCAGGAGGAAGGTCGAGCCGTCGTCGAACTGTTGGCAGAGCTTCCCGACCTTTGGGACGTGAACGTTGCGGATTGGAGCAATGACTCTGCGACGACCCGCTTTGAACCCCGCGACGGTTTTCAAACCTCATATATCGAGTTCGTCAAACAGGTTACTTCCAAGCCAGTGGTCGGTGTCGGTCGCCTTACGTCTCCGGATTTGATGGTGTCTCTGGTCAAGAAGGGCATCCTTGATTTTATCGGCGCGGCGCGACCATCCATTGCTGATCCGTTTCTTCCGAACAAAATCAAGGAAGGTCGCATCGAAGAAATCCGTGAGTGTATCGGCTGCAATATCTGTGTTTCATCGGATTCTCTGGGCGTCCCTATCCGGTGCACGCAAAACCCTACGATGGGCGAAGAGTGGCGGAGGAAATGGCACCCTGAGATCATTGAGCGCCGGGCGAAAGAGGAAGCTGCGCTTGTTGTCGGCAGCGGTCCGGCCGGGCTTGAATGCGCCATGCAGTTGGCGCGCCGGGGCTATGAAGTCACCCTGGCTGAAGCCAGGCAAGAACTGGGCGGCCGCGTCTTGCAGGAATCCAGCCTGTCCGGGCTGTCCGCCTGGAAACGTGTGACAGATCACAGGATTTATGACCTTCAGCAACGCGGGAATGTTCAGCTGTTCACCGATAGCCTTTTGTCGGCAAGCGATGTCGTCGAACTGGGTATACCGAACGTCTTTTTGGCCACCGGTGCATTATGGCGACGCGATGGTCGCGGGAAATCTGCATTTCACGGCGTCTCAATAGACCCAGGCTCTCAAGTTTTCACTCCCGACGACATCATGTCCGACGCAGTGCCGGGGGGCGGCCCAATCATTGTCTACGATGATGATCAAGCCTATCTCGGTGGAGTTTTGGCGGATCACTTGGCTCAGGCCGGACGAGAGGTCGTCTTTGTAACGCCGGCCTCAATGGTCTCACCGTTTACCGAATTGACGTTGGAGCAGGCCAAAGTGCAACGCAGTCTGCTGGAAAAAGGTGTGCAGCTTGCATTGTCCCAGACCTTGGCCAGCATCGCGCCCGGAACGGTGAAATTGCTTTGCGCTTACACGGGGCGAGAACAATCCATTGATTGCGGCTCGGTCCTTTTGGTGACGCAGCGCGCAAGAGAGACCACCCTGTATGATGAGCTTCTGGGCTTGGCCGACAGCCCTCTTAGTAAACTGGAATTGATCGGAGATGCCGCAAACCCCGGTTTAATAGCTGACGCCGTATACTCGGGTCACATGGCCGCTCGGAATTTCGAACGCGACGCAGGCGATATCGACCGCGACTTTTTCCGTCGGGAAATTGTCTCCCTTGAATCTATGTGAGGTGCGCTATGCCAAAAGATGACTTGCAAGTAATGCGCGATTTGATGGAAGCACAGCGGGAAGGGTTCGCTTTGCCGCGTCACTTCTATACGTCTCAGGCGGTTTACGAAAACGATATCAGCACGTTCTGGAACCGCAACTGGATCTGGGTCGGCCATGTCAGTCAAGTCGCTGAACCCGGTGATTATTTCCTCTTCGACTACGGGCCCGAGTCCATAATCATTGTTCGGGATCGCGCAGGCAAGGTGCGTGCGCATCTGAACGTTTGCCGCCACCGGGGATCGCGGGTTTGCATTGAACAGAAAGGCAAGGCGCGCAACTTCATATGCCCGTATCACGCGTGGACATTTGACCTCAACGGCAAGCTGAGAAACGGACGAGCTATGGGGACAGATTTTGACCCGGGCCAATATGGGTTGTTCCCGGTTCAGGTGAAGATTTTCCAAGGCCTGGTCTTTGTCTGTGCGGCTGAAAATGCTCCACCGCTGGACGCTGCATTGGAAAGACTGGCCCCACTTTCAAAGCCGTTTGACTTTGAAAACCTGAAGGTCGCCCATGAGGCCTCATATCCGGTTCCGGCGAACTGGAAACTGGCGCTGGAGAATTACCTGGAATGCTATCACTGTGCGCCGTCCCATCAGGACTACTCTCGTAGCCATTCCCTGAAAGACCCGGCTCAGGTTCTGGAGTTCAGCGGCGCTCTGCATGAACGAATGGAGGAAGCCGGAATTCCAACGGAGGAACTCGACCTGACCGGAGAGAATGCGGGCGCGCCGGGCGCAGATGTCTATTGGCGGCGCTACCCGCTGTTCCCTGGCTATTTGACAGGCAGTAAGGATGGCGCGCCTTTGGCGCCGCCTCTGGGTGAACTGAGAACCCATGACGGCGGTGCCACCGACTTGGGTGTCGGAACACTGAACTACTTCCTGGTCTATGCTGATCACGTGGTCGGGTATCGGTTTGTACCGCGTTCCTTGCAAGAAACGGATATTCAGATCGTCTGGTATGTTCGCGGAGACGCGGAAGTGGGTCGCGACTATGACAAGGAGGCCCTGACATGGCTCTGGCATGTCACGTCGCTCGATGACGAACGGATCATCCGTCACAATCAGGAAGGCGTGAATTCACACCATTTCGTCCCGGGGCCGCTATCCGAGATGGAATGGAGCATTCCCGGTTTCTATCGCAACTACTTCAGCATGATCTGAGACGCGCATAATTCGGAGAAAAAAACATGACAGAACTAACGCAGCGCAGATCAAGACGGCGTGGGGGCGGGCGTGAGGCGCGCGCAGCAGTACGATCCAGTAACGCCCCTTCGCAGGCGATTTGGCCGGGTATTCCCGGTGGGCGATACAAGCCCCTGTCAGACGCGGACATGGCGCGCATTCACGAGGCCGCGCTTACTATTCTGGAACGCACAGGGGTAGGGGATCCCACGCAGGAAGTTCTTGATCTCGTATTGCCCAAGGGGGCGACTTTGAACGAGCATGGCAGGCTGTGCTTTCCTCGGGCCTTGATGGAAGACCTTTTGGCCAAGGCCGCTAGTGAGTTTTATGTCCATGCGCGCGGATCGCGGGCTGGCAAGGATGATATGCACTGCACCAAGGATAAGGTGTATTACGCAAACTCCGGTACCGCTGTGACCACGTTTGACGCGGAAACGCGCAGTTACCGGCCATCAACACTCAAGGACATTTACGACTTCACCCGCTTGGTAGACCGGCTAGACAACATTCACATGACCGGTGACACGGTTTTGGCGACGGATGTGCCACAGGACTACGAGCATGACATGAGCATGCTCTATGCCATTCTGGCGGGTAGCGAGAAGCCTTCTTGCCTGACATTCCGTACACGCGAGCATATTCAGGACGCCATCCATTTGTTCGACCTGGCATCGGGAGGGGAAGGCAAGTTCCTTGAAAAACCCTCGGTCATTTTTGGTGGGTGCCCAATCGTTTCACCGCTCAGATTCGGGCGCGAGAATCTGGAAATCCTGATTGATACAGCGAAAATGGGGCTGGTATGCGACCTGGCTGTTCCGCCGCAAGCCGGGGCGACGTCGCCTGCGCCGCTTGCCGGGACCTTGGCGCAAGCCGTCGCCGAGACCCTGTCATGTGTGGCAATTGCCAACTTGATCAACCCTGGCACTCCGGTAGTCTTTGCGGCTTGGCCCTTCATCACTGACCTGCGCACCGGTTCGTTTACAGGCGGCAGCGGTGAACAGGCGTTGATCTCGGCCGCAGCCATTCAGATGGGCAATTTCTATAACCTGCCGACCAGCGTTGGATGTGGTATGACGGATTCCAAGATACCCGATGCGCAATACGGTCTGGAAAAGGCGCTGACCTTCGCGTTGGCGGCCCATGCCGGTGCCAACAGGCTGTGTGAATTCGGCGGTATGCTTGGCAGTCTGATGGGGTGCAGTTTTGAGTCCATGGTTATCGACAATGAGGCCGCGGGAATGATCTCGCGAACACTGCGTGGGATCGAGGTGAGCGACGACACGCTCTCAGTCGACGTCATCCATGAATGCGCAATTGATCCCGGTCACTTTCTCGGCAACCCGCAGACCTTGCAATATATGGAGACCGAATATGTCTATCCGACGCTGCTAGACCGGGAACTGACCGATACCTGGGAGAAAGCAGGTCGTCAGGATATGTTTGAGCGGAGTCGGTCGGTTGTGGACGATATCCTGTCCAATCACTACCCAAACTACTTTGGTAGCAAAGCCGATAAAGAGGTGCGGTCCAAGTTCCCGATTAAACTGCCGCCTGAGGCGATGCGAGCGGGTTGAGCGCTGCGACTGGGAAGAAGGCATCGCATTTACAAGAGTGTGATGCCTTTCCGCTGCAAAACCTAAATCCTCAAAGCACCCTGTCGCGTCAGATCTTCGGTCGCCAGCTGTATGCCTTTTTCAAGGATGTCGAACATCTGGTTCAACTCGTCTTCTGTGATGATCAGTGGTGGGGAAAACACGCACATATTGATGATAGGGCGCAGGATCAGGCCGTTCTCTTGGCAATGCCGGTCAATCAATGCACCTACTGATTTATCAAAGTCCAACAGGTTTTCTGCTTTTGCGTCAGCAACACATTCAACGCAGCCCACCGGCCCCATACCATGCCGTCCTCTGTCATGACGTGAACACCAAGACCTCTTTCGGTAAAAGTTTGTTCATTCAGACCGAGATGCGACATTCCCTCCCACGGGTGCAGGAAGTGCTTGTTGTCCCAGTCGCGTACGGATTGAAAGTTGGAATTGAAAAGGGTCATGCGTCACCTTATTGTAACGTGTATCACAAAATGAACAAACATTCATTCAATGCCAATCCTTGATCTTTTGATCCGCTAGATGCGACAAGACCAAAAGCGGCACCCCAGCGAAGGACAAGTGAGATTACTCTCGAGTCAGATAGCCCAACCAATGCCCGAGATCTGAGCAAGTTGCAGAACCGAAAGCAGCTGATCCAGGCGGCTGCAGACGCTATTCACGAATAAGGAATTCGCGGATCGACCTCGGCTAGGATCCAGGAATTATCCGGATTGTCTCGGGGAATGGTAAACCTTCATTTTGGTTCTAAGGAGAAGCTGCTGCTCGCTGTGGCAGAAGAATTGTCAGAGCGCTACGCGGGGCAGTGGAGGGCAATAGCAGACGATCAAAAGTTGGACGCGGCCCAAAAGCTGATTTCTATCATAAAGGCGGACTTCGATCCCTTCGTTCTTAATCCACGGGATGTTTCGATCTGGTTTTCGTTTCGGGCAGAAGCGCTCTCGAATCCACACATCTTTCCTTTGATCGACTCGCGAGACAAAGGTTTTCGAGCCGTGATCCTGGAACTATTTGAGGAAGTAAACAGCGAAGGTGAGTACAAAGACATCGACGGCAAACTTGCCGCAGACGCATTGATTGCACTGTTGGAAAGGCTCTGGACCGATTACCACTTGCACTCAGAGATTTTCAAACCCGAGGAGGCTTTTAAGATCTGTCTGTTTGTACTGCAGTCAGTGTTTCCAAAGCACTTAAACACTCAGCAGTCCATGCGTGAATGTGACTAAAAGGTTAGGCTCGAAGCGGGTACATTGCGCCTCTCCGACCAACGGGCGCGCCGCGTGAGGTCTCAACAAATGAGCCAGAGCATCTTCAACGCTGTCGGCTCAATCGTCCGCTTCAATAAATGATGTGTATGCTGCCTAACGACGAGATCGGTTTCTCAAGGATACGTGCGACGCCTCTCTGGTCAGGCGCCGCATGTGATAGGTTTAATTATCGGTCACGTCCGAAATCCACGTTCCCGCTGCAACAGCTCGTGGAAGCCCAAGCGGGCCAATCGCCAAAAGCGCGACCTGCCGCAAGTCTTCAGCAGGAATTCCTTCGGCTAGCCCTCGGCGGCTATGTGAATGTACGGCACCTTCTGACGCGGCGCCAATCGCGAGTGCCAGTTTGACAAGCCGGCGTTCGCGTTCCGTGAGGTTCCCGGCCTGTGCGGTCGCTGATCCAAGTGCGGCATATGCATCCCAGATGTTGGGGTGTTTTGCAGCAAGCGCCCCTGCGGCGCCGGGCAGATCTTTGGTCATTTCAATCTCTCCTTTTCGTTAGCTCATGCCTTCGGAAATGATTTCTTCAAATGCGTTCTTGGCTTTCTTTGGCATTTTGGCATCGAGGAACCCTTCCTGCATATCAGAAGCGCCGACCTCAATGACCATTACCATACCCATCCCGAGATGCGGTTTGCATTTAACCCCGATCATGCCATCGGCAGTCAGTTCAACCTCAACTTCTTCATTGATCTTGCCTACGAAAGGCTCTTGCCCTTCGGGAACCATACCTTCGACGGTTTCGGCATTGTGACCTTTGTCCGCTGCGCGGAAGACCACGATATCACCGGCCTGAGCAGAGACAAATCGCGGTTCAAACACCATTGTTCCAGCTTCGCCTCGGTTCAGCATCTGGACCTCTATGGTTTCGGCAAGGACCGAAACCGGGGCAAGAGCCAGCAGGGTGGCTGTGGTTAGAGATTTGAGTTTCATCTTACGTTTCCTTGTGAGGTTTCAAGAGGTTCATCCGCCAAGTGCGGACATATGGCGCGCCACGGCGGGCTGTGACATTTGGGAAAGGTCGAAGCGGTGGCGCTCGGGCTTCATCAGTAACGCGCTTCGAATGGCGTACGATGCCTCGTCCTCGGATCGGCGCAGGGGCGCGCGCAGGTCAACCGAACCCTCGTCACCCATGCAGGTATAAAGGCGTCCGGTGCAACTGACCCGCACCCGATTGCAGAGCGCACAGAAGTTGCAGGACATCGGGGAAATCAACCCAAGCTGGCCACTTGTCTCTGCGACCTGCACATAGCGCGCCGGACCGCCAGAGTTGCGGTTTATTGGGGTCAGCGTCCATCGGCGCGCCAGGTCCGATTGCAGATCACGCAGGGAGAGCACGCTGTCATTTCGGTCCAGACCAGTATCGCCCAGCGGCATTTCCTCGATCAGCGTCAAGCCCATGCCGCGCCCATGGGCAAAGCGGATCAAATCGTCGACTTCGTCTTCGAACGCGCCACGGCTGGCAACCGCGTTCAACTTGACCCGTAGGCCCGCGTCCTGCGCGGCATCCAGCCCGGCCAGAACCATGCGAATATCACCAAGTCGGGTCAGGCCGCGGTATCGATCCGGGCTCAGCGTGTCGAGCGAGACGTTGACTCGCTTTACCCCGCAAGCCGCCAAACCATCTGCATGGCACGCCAGCAATGTGCCGTTGGTGGTGAGTGTCAGTTCATCCAGCGCGCCGGACCGCAGATGCCGCGACACATCCTGAAACAAATCCATCACATCGCGGCGCACCAGAGGTTCGCCACCGGTAATGCGCAGCTTGCGCACACCACACCGAATGAAAATGTCGCTGAGGCGGGCCAGTTCTTCGAGGCTCAATAGTTCGCGCTTGGGAAGAAATGACATCTTCTCGGCCATGCAATAGGTGCAGCGCAGGTCGCAGCGGTCGGTGACCGACAGGCGCAGATAGGTGACGGTTCGGCCAAAACCATCGACCAGCGGAGTTAGCGTTTCTCGCGCTTTTCTTTTGGATGTCGAAGATGCGCCAATGCGCGCAGTTTTAAGGGGGCTCAGGCCAAAAGGGTCGGCATTCTCACCGCAACCACTGCTGTTTGTGTTGTCCAGCATCGGACCCTCCTGCATGTGATGGGGATTTTTTAAAGTTTTGCGTGGCCGGGCGTTGCCCCGGCCACGCTGGTCTTCGGTGCCTTAGTTGGCGTCGGCCGCGTTCATCATCAGGTATTCCATGACGAGTTCACGTTCGCTGTCATCAAGGCCGGCCCGTTCGAACATGGACGGCACGATGCCTTTCCACTGTTGTTGCGTGTAGTGGGTCACTTCCCGTGGGGCGTGACAGACAGTACACCGCTGGAAGAACATCTTCTCGCCCGGAGTCATGTCGGCGTAGAGGGATGCCGTCAATGCTTCGAGCCGCTCCAGGCCAAGCTTATCATCGTCAATCGCGGCAAGCTCCATGTCTTCGATGATCGCAGGTTTGTCGTAGGCCATGTTCGGACCTTCGGGGTCTTCGCATTTGCGCATTTCGATGAGGACGGTGTTGGCCGTGGTTGCTTCGCTAAGACCTGAGGCGCGCTGCGTCGAAGTCAGGAAGTTCACCAGACCGGAGTTACAGCGCCCCTTGCTGTCAAGTGACGGCCAGCACCCTTCGTAGATCGAAACGACGCCCGGCATGATCTCGTCGCTGACGACGGCCCCGGCGATAACGGTGCCTCGGTCGTTGTAAAGCTCGACCAGATCGCCATCGGCGATGCCGCGTTTTGCGGCGTCATCGGCATTGATCCGAACCGGTTCGCGACCCTGTACCTTGTAGATACCCCGCAGCGTTTCCGATTGGTCCATCTGGCTGTGCAGGCGGTACCATGGATGGGGCGACACGACGTGCAACTGGCCTTCCTTGGCGTTGCCGAGGTATTCGTGTTTCTCCATCCACATGGGCATACCGGGGCAGTCCTCGATCTCCATATTCGCGATGTTTTCGCAGAACATTTCGATCTTGCCCGATGCGGTGTGCAGCGGGTTTGCGTCCGGGTCCGAGTAGAAATCGCCGTGGCGCACCCACTTCCGGGCCTCGGTAGGTACCGGCATCCGGGCATAACCCTTTTCCCAGAACTCTTCGAACGGGGTTTCCTTGGCCGCGCCCGAAGCCTCATAGGCCAGTTTGATGTGATACATCTTGTCTTCGCTGTCTGTGAACTGCGCCCACAGACCCAGTTTGTCGGCCAGACCTTCGAAGATTTCATAGTCGGGCAGGCTTTCGCCAACCGGTTCGATCACCTTCTTCATCGCGTAGACGCGGTCGTTCGAATAGGTGCCGCCCGAGGTGATGTCATCCTGTTCCAGTGTCGAGGCTGCAGGCAGGACGATATCAGCCCAGCGGGTCGCAGCTGTCCACCACACATCGACAGAGACGATGGTCTCGACCTTCTCAAGCGCGCGGATCAGCCGGTTGGTATCCTGCTGGTGCGACATGAAGTTGTTGCCGGCATTGAAGATCATCTTGATGTCGGGATAGGTGTTGGTCTGCCCGTTATAGAAGAAATCCACGCCCGGGCTTTCCAACGCCTCGGTAATGCGCGAGGCCGGGACGATCTTCTTGACGAAGTTTCTGCCCTGGCTCATGCCGACCGGTGTGGCGTTGCCACCCTGAGGCATACCGCCGTTACCATAGTGCCACGAGAACCCAACGCCCTCGCCCGGTTTACCAATCTTTCCAAGCAAGGCCGCAAAGTTGATCAGCGACCAATAGGCCATCTCGCCATGTTGGGCGCGCTGGATGGCCCAGGAACCGGCGATGCTGGTTTTCGACGATGCGATGAGTTCAGCGAGATCCTTGATCTCCTGCTCGTCAATGCCGGTGATAGCCGAGGCCCAGGCGGGCGTTTTTGGTGTGCCGTCGGTTTCACCTTTCACATAGGCAATCCACTTGTCGCTGCCGACTGTGTATTTGTCCAAATAGGCCTGGTCTTCCAAACCGTTTTCCAGCGCGTGATGGGCCATCGACAGGAACAGGGCGGTATCGGTGTTCGGTATGATCCGTTTCCACTCTGCGTTCAGATAGTCGTCGCTGGCGGTGCGCTGCGGGTTGATCGAGATGAACTTGACGCCCGCATCGCGGATTTCTTCCCAATGGGCATACATGCCGTGGTCGGCCACGCGGTACTCGATCCGGTTGTTCTTGATCGGGTCACAGCCGACAAGCACGAACAGTTCGGTATTGTCGCGGATGGTTTCCCAGGCGGATTGCGCGGAATAGACTTCCATGTCGCCGATGATATGCGGCAGACATACCTGACCGGCACCAGCCGACCAGTCGCCTGCCGTGTTCGTGCAGCCGCCCATCAGGTTGATCAGACGTCCCTGCAAAACATTCGGGCGGAACACGCCGGCATTCGACCAGCCGCCATAGGATGAGCTGAAGATCGCTTCGTTTCCGTGGTTGGTGGCAGTATCCAGCAGCGCCTTGGCGGTCAGGCTCCAGGCGGTGTCCCAATCGACGCGGACATATTCTTCCTTGCCGCGCAATTCGGGCTTGATGTCGCCACTTTCCCAACCTTCCAGATAGGATTTACGCACCATCGGGTAGTTGATCCGGCTCTTGTCATAGGTCCGGTCCATGACGCCGTAGGCCAGCATCTCGGTGGGACGGGCATCAAGCTCCATGATTTTGTTGATGCCGATAAGCTTGCCATCGCGGACCACGGCCTCAAATGGGCCGAAATGGGTCGCGTGGAACGTGCGCCCCCCGAAGGAGTTGGGGTCTAGCGCTGCAAGTGCAGTGGAATTCATCAGGGCGGTTGCGCCGAATGTGGCGATGCCCCCTTGCAAAAAGGCGCGGCGGGTTGGCGTTGAGAAAGACATATCGGGCCTCCTGTGACTGGCTTCTGGGCGCACATTATTCTTTGGGCGAAGCTGTCACTTTGACTGCGCACAACTGCGGTTGTCCGAATATGTAAAGAAATGTAAAAGCAGCCTATGGCGCAGCATATCCTAATCGTCGAAGACGACCGCACGACCCGGTTGCGGCTTGCCGCTTATCTGCAAGAGCAGGGGCATCGCGTCAGCATGGCCGAAGATGCGGACGAGATGGAAAGCATCATCGAATACGATCCGCCGGATCTGTTGCTGGTCGATATCAACATGGACGGAAAGGATGGCCTGACGATCACCCGTGAACAGCGGGCAAAATCACGGGTCGGTATCATCCTGCTGACAGCCCGCGATGATCAGGTCGACAAGATCGTCGGATTGGAAATGGGTGCCGACGACTATGTAACCAAACCATTCGACAAACGTGAATTGGCGGCGCGCGTGAAGAATCTGCTGGCTCGGATTGCGGATATCGGGCAGGCACCCGAGGGCCCACCGCCGGTCGAATTGTTTGGCGTTTGGTGTTTTGATCGGATTCGGCACCGGTTGGTCTCGGTCGCAAGAACAGAAACACTTACACCTCAGGAATTCGCGATTATGAAGGCACTGGCAGATCACCCTGGGCAAACGCTCAGCCGCGCGCGGCTTTCAGAACTGATCGGCCGCAGCTCCAACCGCGCCAATGACAGGATGATCGACGTGGTGGTTGGACGGCTGCGCAAGAAGCTGGAAAAAGACCCGGCCAACCCCGAATGGATTTTGACCCAACATGGTAAGGGTTATCACTTCGTTGATCCGACTTCGACCTGAAGCCCCGCCTCTGTAGCCGCCACTTCAAGGGTTGATGCCGCGGTCTTGGCACTGGCGCAGACCCGGTCCAACAGGGCCTCGCTGGAATCACTGTCTTGGGCCTCCAACTCGGCAAGCAGCGTACAAAGGGTCTCAAGCCGGAAATTCGCAGCGGCACCTTTCAACCGGTGTGCGGCTTTGCGTTGCTGGTCGGCCCGTGTGGACTTGATCGTCGCCACAGCCTCGGGCAATGCGCGCAGAAACTCGGATACGATCAGCGCTGTCGTTTCATGGCCGAGATCTGAAATATCGCTTCGAAGACTGTCCAAAACCGCCGTTTCCTGCTGGAGCGTTTCGGTCGCGCTGACAGGCGAAAGAACTTCTGTCAAAGCCCTGGGCGAGATCGGCTTGGCCAGAATGCGCGCAACGCCCAGCCGGGCGCGGTTCTGTTCCGTGTCATCAATCAAATGCGCCGTCAGCGCGACCAGCTTCGGCGCGTGTTCCCCGGCGCCAATCCCTGCGGCTACCTCCTCGCCTCGCATGTCCGGCAAATCAAGATCGATCAGGACGAGATCGAAGCGATTGTCGCGGCAGCACTTCAATCCGGCCATTCCGGTTTCAGCCTCTTGCACCCGACATCCCAGCCGCTCCAGATAGCCCCGTGCCACCATGCGGTTCACGGCATGATCGTCGATCACCAGGACATTGCGGTTGAGATCGGCCTCGGACAGTTGGGTTTCGTCTTCGGCCACACAGTCGGCATCGCCGGGCATCAACGGAACGGTCAGGGTAAACCGGGTGCCGACGCCAGGTTCACTTTCGACGCTCAGCACCCCGCCGAGCGCTTCGGTCAGATTGCGCGAGATGGCAAGACCGAGACCAAGCCCCTCTATTCCTGCGCGTTTTACGGTTGCTGTCCGCGTATAGGCATCAAAGGCCTGAGCGATAGCCTCGCGCGTCATGCCTATTCCGGTGTCGGTCACCGTGAAACTGACAACGGGCTGTCCTGTGTCCTCCGCCACCGCGTGGTCCACGGTAAGCGTGACAGTCCCGCGCTTGGTGTATTTGACCGCGTTCGAGATCAGGTTTCCCAGTATCTGTCGGATTTTCACAACGTCGCCGAACAGCACCGGGGGCGCGGGTTCTGTGAGTTCGACAACGGTCTGCAGCCCCGTCTTTGCGGCCAGCGACTGCAGCTGGTGACCAAGCTGGCCAACAAGATCGCGCAGGTGAAAATGCACGGGGTTCGTGCGATTACCGCTGTCTTCGCTGCTCGCATAGTCCAGAATGTCATTTGTGATCTCCAGCAATTCGCGGGCCGAGCGGTGCGCCGTTCGCACCCGATCTTGCCGGTCCTTGTCTGTCACTTCGGCCTCCAGCAGCCCCAACATCCCGATAATCCCGTTCAGCGGGGTGCGGATTTCATGACTCATCCGGGCCAGAAACTCGGTTTTGCTTCGGTTTGCGGCCTCGGCCTCGGTGCGCGCCGCGTCCGAGGCCTGCATCTCGGCAACGACATCGCCGGTACGCGCGATCACCGTCTCTTCCAGATGTTCGCGCAGCTCGGCTGCTTCGCTTGCGCGGCGACGCAGGATGTTGAGCGCTTTTTCCATACGCCCGATCTCATCATGGCCGCTGATCTGCATCGGCGCGCCATATTCACCTTCCGCCACGGCCACAATGCGTCGGGCCAGCTCTCCCAGACGCGCGACCAGGTGCTGTCGGGCGTAAAGCCACAGGACCGAACCGGTGATCACCGCTGCAGCGACCACCACAAGCAACGCGATGTTCATTACCGACGACTGCCGTTCTGCTGCCGCGATCTGGGCGACCCCCTGGGCCTGCACGGCATCGCGAGCCTGTCGGGCTTGCGACGACAGGCTCGCGATCATGGATTGCAGGCGTTGACTGTCGTCAGCAATCGCCATCTGCAAGGCGATCCTGTCCTGCTGCCGGTCAACCAACCCACCTTGCGCGATGGTATCCTGCAGCTGTTGCAGCGCAGCCTGTGCCACGTCCCTTGCCGTAGGTGTCGGCAGGTAGCGGATGCGACGATCGGCCAGCGTCAGACGATCCGATAGCTCGGTGCGGAGATCGGCCAGCGCATCTGGCGTGGCAATCACCTGCACCTGCTGCAGCTTCAGCCGGATCGTATCAACCACATTTGCGAGCTCTGTCAACCGTTCGAAGGCAAAGAAATGGCGATCCGCAAGTTCGTCCAGCGCCGGGCGCGGATCGCCGTCAGACTCGGTATAAATCCCTACGATGCCAGCTGTTATCCTTAGTCGCGCCAGATCGGTCTCGTCGCTGATGATTGATTCCAATTGGCCCGCCAGCTGGATGATCTCGTTTGTTTGTTCCGCGATGTGGATGGCAAGCTGCAACTCCTCTTGTCCGTTTTTGGCCATTTGCGCGACAATCTCGCTGGCGCGGGATTCCGGCCCTGTTTGGGCCGTGGTCGGGCTCATGCCCAACAAGACCTGAACCCCACGTTCGATGCTTTCGACGGTCTGGCCAAGCGCAACTGAAATTCGATCAAGATCATCGCTGGTATCCGCTTGCGTGAATGCGGTTGCAAGCGTGCCAACAACTTCGGCAGAGGCGCCGATCCGGCTGGCCAGCTCTATTGCGGGCAGGTTGGTTTCGATTAGATCGTTCTGCGTGCGAATCAGATATCGGTTGACGGCAATCGCGACGATACCCACCATAATGGCAAGCGCCCCCATTGCTGAAAGGATCTGGATCAGCCGCGTGTCAAATCTCGTCCGTCGCATTGTCAGACACTACGGGGCCATCTGGGTTGGTTCAATCTTGGCGACCGGACTATGTGTCGCGTTCTGGTCTGCTGCCGCGGCGGGTCCGCGTACGCTGGTGTGCGTGCTTGTTCCCCATTTCAAGGATGAATACTGGCTAAGCGTCGGCTATGGGCTGGAACAGCAAGCAGAGCGGTTGGGGTTGGACCTTCGATTCTATGAGGCGGGCGGCTACCGCGCCCGTTCTCGGCAGATCGAGCAGATTGAAACCTGCATTGACCAGGGCGTCGATGCAATACTCATCGGCGCAGTAACATCTGATCATGCGGATCTGATCGCATCGATAGAACAGGCAGCGCTGAGGACCCCTGTTTTTGGCCTGGTCAACGAGCTTCATGCAGATACCCTGAGTGGGCGCATCGGAGTTGACTGGCAAGATATGGGACAAGCCGTTGGGCATCACTTGACCAAGCTGCATCCCGACGGATCGCCGCCCAAAACCGCAATCTTTATTTCAGGTCCGGCAGAAGCCGGTTGGACGGGCCCACTGGAGGCGGGGCTGCGCAATGGCCTGAGCGGCAGCGAGGTGACCATCCTCGAGGTCTTTGGTGCCGACACGGGCCTTAGTCAGCAACTGGCTCAGGTCGAAACGGCCTTGGAACGCTATCCCGATGCGGATTACCTGATTGGTAGTGCACCAGCAATTGAGGCGGCAATTGGTGTACTTGTGAACTCAGATGATCCTGATCCGCCGCAGCTGATCTCTACCTATATCAGCCATACGGTCATGCGTGGCTTGATGAATGGAAGGGTCATAGCAGCTCCATTTGACGATCCGGCCATGCAGGGTGACATGGCACTCAATCAGGTTGTGTCCGTTCTGGCATTTGAAAAACCGGTCGGGCTGACTGGGCCTGACATAATCCTGTTGACCCGGTCAGATCCGACGTTGGTCGATATCCAGATATCTCCGGCAGAGTACTTTCCAAGCATTCAGTAAGTCAGCGGAAAGCAGACCGTCATACCTCAGTGAGCAGGACCGACGATACTAGTGGTCCTTTTGGGCATCGAATCCACGTTTCTTACAACAAGGCTTTTCATTTGTGGTTCTCAAAAACCATTACTACCAAAGTTCGGTTCTGCTGGCCTTTGTCTTTCAGCGCGACACGGTATGTG
>NZ_JBQFZU010000033.1:0-44854 GCF_056542405.1 Ruegeria sp. AD11(2025)
CGCAGAAAACCCCGTCACCCGATGGGGAAGAACAATCAGCCAAATCACACCATCCCTCGTAACAACTCCTATCAACGCCGCAGTGAATTAAAGGCGTAGACCACCGCTTTTCAGCGGCGTGTGCCGGCATTAGCTTGCGGTGTGCAACTCTTGTCTTATCATCCTGCGGACCGTCACCGGGCTGCTGGTGGCGTCACTTCAATTCACGCAGTTCCTGTCGGGCAGGCGTATCGGTAACGCATAAAGTACGGAGAAATCATGTCGGATCATGGCTATGAATCGGGTCGTCTGAACCTGCCCTTTGTCGGTATCGCGACCTTTGGCAAGAAGCCTTATGTTGAAGACTGGGACAAGATCGATGCCGATGTCGCTATCCTTGGCGCGCCGTTTGATTTCGGATGTCAGTACCGTTCGGGCGCTCGGTTCGGACCACGTGCCATACGCGAGGCCTCGACCCTGTTTAGTTTTGGCCACGCCGGGGCCTATGACCATGAGGATGACGCCACCTATCTGGGCAGCGATGTGCGTATCGTTGATTTGGGCGACGCTGATATCGTTCATACCAAGACAGACGAAAGCCACGCTAATATCGAATACGGGGTGAAAAAAATACTGGACGCCGGTGCCCTGCCGGTGACGATCGGAGGCGATCACTCGGTCAACATTCCCTGCATCCGTGCTTTTGCCGAGGATTGCGAAAAGAACGGCCCCATTCACTTAGTCCAGATTGACGCGCATCTGGATTTCGTGGATGAGCGCCACGGCGTCAGCCAAGGTCACGGCAACCCGATGCGACGGGCGATCGAAAAGGACTATGTCTCGGGGATGACGCAGTTGGGCATCCGCAACGTGTCTTCGACTGCCAGGGAAGGCTATGTGGATGCCCGCGCGCGCGGCTCGGATATCCTTTCGGTCCGGCAGGTGCGCAAACTGGGAACGGATGGTGTTCTGGACCGAATTCCCGAGGGCGCACGCTATTATGTCACCATAGATATCGACGCGTTCTGCCCCTCTATCGCGCCGGGAACCGGCACGCCCAGTCATGGCGGGTTTCTGTATTATGACGTGCTGGAAATCCTGCAGGGGCTGAGCAAGCGCGGCAACGTGGTCGGCATCGACTTGGTCGAGGTTGCCCCGGCCTATGATCAGACGGAAAGCACGCAAATCCTGGCGGCGCAGGTTCTGCTGAACTTCCTTGGTTTCATCTTCCACAACCGAAGATAGTGGCTAACCCAGATAGGCACGCAGACTGGGTGGCGGGTTGTCGAACAACTGCTCTGTCGCCGCGGGCGGATGCACCCGTTCGTCGGCCACAAGCACGGTCTGGTCGGTGATGCGGCGGGCGTCCTGCGGGTCATGGCTGACCATCAGCAGGGTTGTTCCGGTCTCGGTCAGCAACCCCGCAACAAGGTCCAGCATTTCGGCTTTCAGTGCGGGTCCCAGCGCCGCAAAAGGTTCGTCCAGCAACAGCATTTCACGGTGTTGCACGAGGACCCGGGCCAACGCCACCCGGCTTTGTTGCCCGCCCGACAACTCGGCCGGTTTGCGTCCCTCAAAGCCGGGCAGCGCCACGCGGGCCAACGCGATCTGGACCTGCGATTGCTCCTCGGCCGACAGCCGCCCGTTGGGGCGCAGGCCCAGAGCAACGTTCTGTTCAACCGTCAGATGTGGAAACAGGTTGCCATCCTGAAACAGCATCGCCAGCGGGCGCTTGCCAGGAGCGAGACCGGAGATGCGCTGCCCCTGCCACAGGATTTTCCCCTGTTTGAGGCCGCGAAACCCGGCAATAGCCTCCAACAGCGTCGACTTTCCCGCGCCGGAGGGGCCGACGATAGCAACGCTGGACCCGGCTTCGACAGAAAAGTCAGCCTGCAAGGCGAAACCGCCATTCTCAATGACGCAACCGTCAAGTTTCAGCATGTAATCGCCCTCCGCGATCCAAAAGCCAGAACGCCCCCATCGAAAGCAACAAAAGCAACAGCGCCGCCCCGGCCGCCGCCTGCATTTGATAGGCCCCCATCAGCCGGTAAATCTGCAGCGGCAAGGTTGCGATCTGCGGATCGGCGAACAGGGCGATCACGCCGAGATCACCCATCGACAGCGCGGCCGCAAGACCTGCAGCAAAGCGGATTTGCGGGCGCATTCGGGGCAGCAGAATCCGGGTGAAGAAGGTCTTTTTGCCTATGTCCAATGACAGTGCCAGTCGCCCATGCCGCTTGACCACATCCCGCGCCGCAGGCACCAGAATACGCAGGGCGAATGGCAGCGCCATAACCGCATTCACCAGCGCCGTCACCGGCAGCGCCAGTGCGGTTGGGTTGGCCACCGGACGGATCAGGATGAACAGGCCAGTTCCGATCACCAAGGGCGACGCCGCCAGCCCCAGAATACCGCTGAGTTCGACGATCCCATACCGCCCGGTCGCAACGGCCATGGCCATGGGCAAGGCCAGCACCAACAGGACGGCCGTACTGGCCGCCGCCACCAGAACCGAGATCAGCGCGGCGCGGAACACCAGCGCAGGCATCTCGAACAGCCCCGAGATCCCCGAAATGACCACTGCCGCCAAGGGCAGCAGCAGAAACGCCGCCGCCGCCAGTATCCAAAACGTGTCAAGCACCGGCGCGCCGCCGTCCCAGCGGCTGATGGCCCGGTCCAGACCTGCCCCAAACCCATCTCCGCGCGAGAACTTCAAGGCGGCCAGTGCGGCCACCGCAGTCAGGGCCAGTTGCAAGGCGGACAACAGCGCCGCCCGGCCAAGGTCAAAATCATAGGTAAAGGACTGATAGATCGCGAGTTCAATCGTCGTCGCGCGTGGCCCTCCGCCCAAGGTCAGGGCGACGGCAAAACTGGTCAGACAAATAGCGAAGATCACGGCCAGTACACCCGGCAGGATGCGCCTGAGCATTGGCAGTTCGATCAGACGAAACATCGCCATCCCGTCACAGCCCAGTTGCGCGGCCAAACGAAAGCGTTCGGCCGGGATTTCCTGCCAGGCCTGCAGGATTAGCCGCGTGGCCAGCGGTAAATTGAAAAATACATGTGCCAGCACAACGCCGTGCAACCCGTAGATCCGCATCGGCGGCAAACCAAAGAACCCCAATACCTCCGAAATCCAGCCCGCGCGGCCAAAGACCTGCAACAGCCCGAGGATCGCCACAATGACCGGCAGAATGAACGGCGCCCCGAGCAAAGCAATCAGAAAGCGTCGTCCCGGAAATCGCCGCCGGGCCAGTGCCCGCGCAACAGGAACCGCTAGCGCTGCACTGAACAGGGCCGACAAAACCGCCTGCACAAGCGTGAACCGCAAGGCGGCCCAATCCGCCGGGCCGAATCCACCTGCCGCATCAGCCCGCAGGGCTACGGCGGCGAGTGTCCCCAAAATCAGCGCGGCAACCATAGCCGCCGCGCCAACACCCGGCCAGGGGCTTACTGGCTGAGCGCGCTCAGCCATTCCGCAAGCGCCTGTTCCCGCATCACCGCGGCCTCATCCGGAGAAAACAGCAGGGATTTTTCCGGCTGAATCAGCGTCTCGAACCCTTCGGGCAGACCAACTGCCGGGGTCACCGCCGGATACATCCAGTTGGTGGTCGGGATGATCTGCTGGAACGCATCTGTGACCATGAAGCTCAGAAACTGATCCGCCAGTTCCGGCTGATCGGACCCGGCCAGCTTGGCCGCAACCTCGACCTGCATATAGTGCCCTTCGTCGAAAGCGGCCGCCGCTTTGCTGGCGTCTTCCTCGGCGATCAGGTGATAGGCGGGCGAGGTGGTGTAGCTGAGGACCATGTCGGCCTCACCTTCCAGAAACAGGCCATAGGCCTCGGACCAGCCTTTGGTCACGGTAACGATATTGTCGGCAAGACCGGCCCAGACATCTGGCGCCTCATCGCCATAAGCCGCCTGCACCCACAACAGCAGTCCCAGACCGGGGGTCGAGGAGCGCGGGTCCTGAATGATGATCTTGGTGTCACCTTCGGCCAGTTCACGGAAGTTCGCAGGAGCCGCAGCATCCGCGTTATGGACAAAAGCGAAATAGCCCCAGTCATAGGGCGCGAACACGTCATCCGTCCATTCGATCGGCAGCGTGTATTCGGCACTGACTGCGCTTGGGGCAAACAGGCCAGTTTCCTTGGCCGCGGTGATCAGATTGGTGTCCAGCCCCAACACCACGTCGGCGTCCGAGTTCTCGCCCTCCAGCCGGATACGCGATAACAGCGCCGCGCCGTCCTCGACGCCGACAAGGTTCAGCTCGCAGTCACAGACCGCCTCAAACGCCTCTTTCACCTGCGGGCCGGGGCCCCAGTCCGAAACAAAGCTGTCATAGGTGTACACGGTCAGCTGAGGTTTATCGGCCGCCATAGCCGTGGTTGCGCTCAGGATTCCCGCAGCAATCATCAGATGTTTCATGTCATCCTCCATTGCGGCGAGAGGGCAAGGATGGATGAAACCGTTACCTTTCCCTCCGCCGGTTCTAGCCGGTTCAGGTTCAACGGGTTCGCCTATGGCATCTCAGCGTGGCAGGCCACGCACCCCGAGGTGAGGCTCTGACTAGGCGGGAACCGACCAAAAGACAACCCGTTTCGCATGCTGTCCGTTGGTCGGCTTCACCTTATTCCGCCGCGATGACCTGATCGGACGGGGCGCTGATCGGGGTCCAGTTCAGGTCTCCGGTATAACGCCAGGCCAGCTTGCCCTGGTCGTCCATGGCGATCAGATGCAGCCAGCCGTTGTCGAACAGCGCCTGCACCTGCGGGTGCCGATCAAGAATGCCCGACATCGCCTCGGGCGGTGCTTCGACGACAACCGACAGGCGAAGCGGTTCATGTTGATAGCTTTCGCCATCATGGATCGACTGCCACGGTAAGCCCGGACGGGGCGCGCCGTTGTTGCCTTCAAGCACACCGATACCACCGACCACATTGTGCAGCAGCTTGTTGCCGCCGCCGAACAGGGCGGGCGCCACGGTCGAGCCGTAATATTGCAGGCTGATCCAGCTGACGACCACCACCGGGGCGGTCATGATCAGTTCCAGCACGCCAAAGCCGTCATCCTTGCGCCAATCGTAATTGTGCAGGAAGGCTTGCCCTTCCAGGTTCGCCCCGTCCGTGCGATGACGCGGGGCTATGATGAAGGCACGGCATCCGGCCAGGCCCCATTCGGGGCGGGTTTCAGCCCAGTCCTGCGCGCGGCGCTGAATATCCGTGGCGTTGTCGGCGCGCGGCAGACGTACCGCGCGTTCGGCCCGGGCAAGCTGCCCGGCCACATCCAGCCAGGTTTTCACCTGCGCCAGATCACCGGCCCGGTCGCCGGGCGGCAAATCCTGTTCATACAGGCTGACCCGATCTGTTGTGGTCGAGTGCATTGCTGCGACAAACAGGGTGTCGGCGGGGATGTCGATCCCCTGCCCAACCAACCCCGAACGGACCTGCGCATCGTTCAGCAGCCCGGCCAACAGCCGCGCGTTCACGTCGCCCGAATGACCTCCGCACGCGCCACAATGCAGCGCGCTTTCATGCGGGTTGTTGGTCACCTCGGCCCCGTGCCCGACCATTAGAACGATCCTGGCGAAACTGTCGGTCAGAGACATCGCCGTCAGCACCGCCTTGGCCATGCCAACGCGAGTGTCCAGATCGATGTTCGGGTCCAATTGAGGTGTCGGGTCAACCTTGGACTTTCCGGCAACCCCCAATGCGTCGCGCATCAGCTTTCCGGCATACAAGGGCCCGGTCGCCTCGACAAAAGCAAACGAGGATACAGCGGCCAGCTTGAACCGGCCCCAGGCCCGCTTGGCCCGGGCCGAGTAACGGCGGGCCAGATCCGCACCCGCCGGTTCCTTGGCCTGAGAGCACACGGATGGCTGTAACAACACCGGGCCATGGACCTCGGTGACATCCGACCCCGCTGCCTTGTGCGCACTGGCAAGGCCAAAGAACCCCGCAAACCCAAGCGTTTCGATCCCGGGATCCTGCGCCTCAAACGCGCGGCGGAACACCTCGGACCGGACGTCGATGCAGAACGCGGCCTGCACCTGCGCCCGACCATCGGCTTTGCGCGCGGTGCCCGAAAGCAGCCTTTCTCCCAATGCGCGTTGTTGTGCCCGTTCGGCGGCCTCCTGCAGAGCAGCATCGATCACAAATTCGGCGGTTGGCGTCACCGGTGCCGCATGCGCGGCCACAATCTCTGCCCATCGCTCGGCGATCTGATCTTCGTAAAGCACGAACAGCGCCTCATCGAAGACCATCCGCACGGCCAACAGCTCGGTCACGGTATTGTTCTGTTCACCTTTCAGCTCAGCTTCCCACTGCAGGTAGCGCGCGTATTGCGCCCATCCGCCCAGGGTCGTCAGCCACCGATGATAGGCGGTAGCGGCTGCCTCGGTGCTGAGCCCTAGCCGTTCGGACGACCGGCCAACTGCCCGCCAATGCGATCGGTTGGTACCCGCAACAAAGGCGCCAAACCCGGTTAGACCCTGAATTTCCGGCGTCAGGTCGCGAGAGGCAAACTCGCGCCAGACGCTGAAAGCGCCTCCGGTCCGGGCCTGTTGCCACAAAGCCTGCCCTTGATCGAAATGGCTGGCCGCCCAGATGCCGATGCGGTCCTCAATCAGGGCAGGCCAGTCCGTACCGGAAACCTCGGCCGCCAGTTCAGCCACAGTGGGCAAAGCTTCGGTATGCGGTGCCTCCGTTTTCAGCGAAACCATGACATCCTCAAGGCTTGGGACGTTGAACGGTCCCTCAATTGAAGAAAGCGCATCCAGAATGTCCGCCTCGGTCATCTCACCCGTACGCAACTTTGCAGCCCAATGTGTCCGATCAGGTGTGATCCGTGTGCCCGCAACCCGCGCCAGTCGCGCCGAGGTCACGGCCAGCGGCTCGTCGCTTTGGCCGAGAAACGGGTTCACCGCGACATTCGAAGATAAAGGGAACAAGGGCGGGATCGCATAAGCGGCGGATTTGGCTTCGGCCACCAGTTCCAGAAGTGGTGCGGTATACGCTTCGAGCTTTGCAAACATCGGTTCAGTTCCTTTCAGGCTGCGGACCGTCTGGACCAACCGTCCAGCAACTTGTCGAAAATCGCGTTGGCATAAAGACCGTTTGACAGGTGAACCCGCAGGCCCGCCGCTGCCGGGTGCGCCGCCCACAGCGGGAAAGTCGCCTGCGCCACCGCAACGAACCCAAAACTCAGCAAGGCCAGCACGATCAGCGCCCATTCCAGCGGTCCCGGCGCGGGGGTGGCGGGCAAGGCTCCGGCGGTCACATGCTGCGCAATGATCTGCAGCACGAAGTAACTGACCGAGGTCACCAGCGCATAGACCGCCGTGCGCTGTGTCAGCTGACGCGGCGCGGCATCGGCAAAGCCCTGCGCCAGCAGGTAAGCCACGCCGAAGATCAGGATGACGCCAAGAGTAATGGCCTGAACCGACTTGCCGTCAAAGCCCAGCACCGTCCCGACCAAAGCATAGATCACGATCGCTGTCCCGAAGGCCCGTAGCACGTTGCTGGCACTGGGCACCGCAATGGGACCGGGTCGGTGAATGGCGGTAACGTTTTTTACCGCCTCACCCGAGCTGAGGAACGCATGCGCTTTGTACAGCGAATGCGCCACGATATGCAGCAGCGCCAGCGGGAACAGCGCAAGCCCACACTGCATAACCATGAATGCCATCTGGGCAATCGTGGACCAGGCCAGCGAGGTTTTTACCGCAGGTTGGGTCAGCATCACCAACCCACCAAACAGCGCGGTGAACCCGCCCAACATCACCAGCAGGGCCATCACTCCGGGCGCCGCCAGCATGACATCGGCAAAGCGGATCAACAGGAATCCACCCGCATTTATCACACCCGCATGCAGCAGGGCCGAAACCGGCGTCGGGGCCTCCATCACCTCGGTCAGCCAGCCATGCACTGGGAACTGGGCCGAGGCCAGAACTGCCGCGACTGCGATCAACAGCGCCGCCGTCGTGGTCAGCCAGTTGGACTGAACCGTCGTCAGGATCGTGTGGATATCGGTGGTTCCGGTTGCCGCGATCAGCAGAACCACGGCTGAGGCCAGGGCGCATTCACTCAGCCGTGACACAATTGCCTTCTTGCGTGCGGCGCGTTGTGCAGTTGCGCGGTCCGGGTAGAACAGCAGTAGCTTGTGCAGAACCAGACTGGTCGTGGTCCACGCAACCAACAACTGGATCAGGTTGCCCGACATAACCAACATCAGGACCGAAGCCAGCACCAAGGCCATCCATTGGGTGAATTTGCCCTGTCCGGCCTCGCCATCCATATAGGTCACAGAATAGCGCAGGACGATCCAGCCAATGAAGCTGACCAGCACCAGCATCACCGCGCCAACCGCATCCAGCCTGACTGACAGCCCAACGCCGAAGGCTCCGATCAAGGCCGACGTGCCGGGGCCGTAGATCACCAATAAAAAGGAAGCGGCGGAGGCGATCACGAAGGCGGCAAAGGCCGCGGCTTCGGCCAGTTTCGGCACTCGGCCCGGGCGCAGTCCCGGATGACGCCCTGCATAGATTGCAGCAGCGATCAGGATCAGCGGGCTGAGGAGTGGGAGATAGAGATACAACATGGTGACGTGTCCCTGGGTTATCCGTTTGGGACAATCAGTTAGGACAGATTCTGTGTCATTAAAAATTCATTGTTCTTCTTATTTCGTTCTACTAAATAGAACGTTATGCCACTGAACTATCATCACCTGAGGTATTTCTGGGCCGTAGCCCATGACGGGAACCTTACCCGTACGGCACAACGGCTGAACCTGTCGCAATCCGCCTTGTCGGTGCAAATCAAGCAATTAGAGGAACGGTTAGGCCACGATCTTTTCGAGCGTCGCGGTCGTCAATTGTACCTCACCGAGGCCGGACGCATCGCCCTGGACCATGCGGATGCGATTTTCTCGACAGGACAAGAACTTGTCGCCACTCTGACCGAGACGGTGCAGACCCGCAAAGCCTTGCGCGTGGGGGCCTTGGCGACCCTGTCGCGCAACTTTCAGATCGGATTTCTACGCCCCATCCTGTCGCGGCCGGATGTCGAGGTGATCCTGCGGTCCGGTAGCCCGGCCGAGTTGATGGAGGGGCTTGAGACGCTGAACCTCGATCTGGTTCTGATGAATCGCCTGCCACCGGATGACAGCCTAACCCCGTTTGAGACTCACCAGATCGCCGAACAGCCGGTCAGCATCATCGGCACGCCCGACCGGCTGGACCCCAAAACGCCGATCAAAGAGCTATTGAAAACGCAACCTTTCATCTTGCCCACCACCGACAACAGCGTGCGCACAGCGTTTGATGCCATGGCCAGCCGCCTGTCAGAACGCCCGCAAGTCGCGGCCGAGGTCGATGACATGGCGATGGTGCGACTTTTGGCGCGCGAGGATATCGGGCTGGCCCTTGTCGCGCCCATCGTCGTTACGGACGAACTGAATTCAGGGCGGCTGGTCGAAGCGCAGGAACATCCGCGCATCAAGGAAGCCTTCTACGCCATCACGCTGCGCCGCCGTTTTCCCAATCCGTTGGTTCAGGACCTGCTGTCACACGATCCTGACCCCATGCTTTTGCCCTGACCGCCACGAGCGGAAGAAATCGTACTCTTACGTGTAGTGACAGGCAACCAAATGTTCCGGTTCAACCGCGCGCAATTCGGGCGCTTCGGCGCTGCATCTATCCTTGGCAACCGGGCAGCGCGTGTGAAACCGGCACCCGAACGGAGCGGCCAGCGTGTTGAGAGTTTCGCCCCGGAGCCGGATCGGATATAACCCCGCATCCGGGACGGCGGTGCAGATCGCGCACTGCAGAACTTGGATATAGGGGGTGTTTCGGCGCAAAGAACAACGTTTCGGTTGGGGCGCATTCGGCGAATTTCCCGACATAGAGCTCCGTGACCCGGTGCGACATTCTCACCACGACGAACAGATCGTAGGTGACGTACAGGGACGGGACACCCATCTCGGCCAGAATCGACACATCCAAGGCTGAAACGCCTTCGTCGCAGAGCAGATGTTCCAGAATTAGCCTGCAGCGCGCCGCGATCTCGCACACACGGGCATCCATCTGTTTTCCTTGATCGTGCTTGCGGCCGCCAGCGGCTCGGTATTGATATCGCGCACGGTCATGCGCTGGTTCAGCGAGGAATACGTATCCTGAAACACCAGTCTCATCTTGGACGGACCTTGCGCAGCTCGGACTCGGAAGCATACGGCAGATCGATGTCACCTTTTTTCTTGCGGGTCTAGATCGGGACGTGGGCGGGCAGGTCCTTGACCTCGATCAGCGTATCGCTTTTGGGAATCATGTCGCGCTCTGATCTTTGTCACCGTGCCGCCGGCAGAGCACAGTGAGGCCCGGCATCGGGGTAGGTTCAACAAGTTCCTTCGCGTCTCAAATGCCGGAAGTGGCCCGTGCGCCTATGACTGGGAACTCGAAGTCGGTCAACCGGCTCAAGGGGCCGGGAGTATCACCCTGCACCGGTTTAAGCCGGTTATGCGAATGCTCGATGCTGTGGGTCGCGTCAACATCGCCGGGATGTACAGCCACGGGGTCTGCTCGATGGGCCGCACCGATTGTGCCTGCTGCAGAAGAACTCCCCTCAATACCAAGGGTGGACTCAAGCCGAGCCAGACGAAGAACAGCGCTTTGGCAGAGAACTAGGCGACGGCTGGACGCTTCCCGCGCTCGCACTGCGATCATCGATGAAGACTTCACAACCCACCTGTTGAGAGTGGCGAGGTCCACTTGAACGCCACGTTCGGCCATAATCTCTTCTAAACTCCGATACGACAAAATGTGTCGCAATTAGAAGTACACAGCATACAAAACTGCATCCTTGGGAAAATGGCCGCCGTTCAATGAGACCATGCTGAAACCTGTGAAAGAAACATATGCTGAGAACAAAAGTCGGAACCTGCGTGATCGCCAATCTAGACGAAAAAGCTTGCGACACACGCTGCAGGTCACACAGCCCGGCAATTAATGATACATCCCAAAAACGACTGCTCAACAAACCATTTATTTTGCGCAAGTTATTAGGCAGGCAACCAGCATTTAAGCGCACCGTGACAACAAAGCCCCTCAAAAAGGTTCACTTTTACGATACCGCCCCCCGCCACAACATGGGCGTTTCTGTCGGCTTAGCCGCCTGCTCGAGAATCTTGGTGATCAGACCATGGTTCGGGGATTTTCCGCAAACCGGATCCGAGGCCGACGCGTCCCCGGAGATGGCCAGCGCCTGGCAGCGGCAACCACCGAAATCGATTTCCTTTCGGTCACAGCTCTGACACGGCTGGGGCAGCCAGTCAGTGCCGCGATAGGCATTGAACGCCGGGCTATCGAACCAGATTTCCGCAAGCTTTTTATCCTGTACAGATTCGAATGCTAGATGCGGAATACTCTCGGCCGCGTGGCACGGAAGAACTGTCCCGTTTGGCGTCACGTTCAGCCCAGTCGATCCCCAACCGCCCATGCAGGATTTGGGGAAATCCGCATAATAGTCAGGCGGCACGAAGTCGAAGGCCAACGTCCCGCGCAGCCGGTTTTCAGCCTCGGCCACGATACGTTTGGCCTCTATTGTCTGCTCACGCGTTGGCAACAGGTGATTGCGGTTCTTCGTGGCCCAGCCGTGAAACTGCACGCAGGCCACTTCAAGCCGGCGCGCGCCCATCTCGACCGCCAATTCGATGGTGCGTTCCAGAACGTCCAGATTATGCCGGTGCATCACCGCATTCAGCGTCAGAGGAATTCCCCGGTCTCTGATTTCGGCCGCCACCTTCATCTTGCGATCAAATCCGCCCCGATACCCGCCAACCCAATCCGCCAGCTCCGCATTGGTACCCTGCAGTGAAAGCTGGATGTGATCCATCCCCGCCGCTTCTAACGCATCCAGCCGTCGCGGGGTCAGACCAATCCCACTGGTGATCAGATTGGTATACAGCCCGGCATCATGTGCCCCCTGCATCAATTCCACGATATCCGTGCGCGATGCAGGCTCACCGCCCGACAAATGCAACTGCAGAACACCGAGCTCTGCCGCCTGCCGAAAAACATCGACCCATGTTTCAGTGTCCAGTTCGCTGTCACGACCCAGCAAATCGGAAGGGTTCGAACAGTAAGGGCAAGCCAGCGGACAACGGTGCGTCAGTTCCGCCAGCATGGCGATGGGTGAAGGTACACTCATAAGTGGACCCCCAGAAACATCCGGGCGCGCAACCCGATCATGAACCGCTGCACATCCTTGGAAATCTGCTCTTCGGGGGCGTCGTAAGTCGTTGCGAGGTCAGCAATGATTGCGCCAAACTCGGCGTTGCCATCCACCCGGGACAAAATAGCTTCGCCAATCTTGTCCAGAGCTATGGCCTTTTCAGGCGCCAGCAGAACCTTGCCGCCCCGCAGCCGGTCCTCCACCATTCGAACACCACGCGGCAGATAAGGGCGATCCGTATCGGTTAGCGCCAGGCTCATGCCATGCCTTCTCCGGGCTGCCAGGCACCGGGCGGAATGCGGCCCGGTTCCACATATGCTCCCCACAAGGCATCCAGCTGCGCCCACAGCACATTGGTCTTGAAGATCAACGCCTCACAGGCCGCATCCTCCTTTACCGGCGTGTCGGCGTGCTCCAGAACCCATGCCAATCCGAATTTTACGTCCTTTGGGGCCTCGGTCAGACGTTTTTTGAAATACGACATGCTTTCGGCATCGGCGAAATCATAGTGCTGCAACATACCCTCAATGCGGCGTTCGTGGATCGAGGGCGCGAACAATTCAGTGAGCGACGAAGCCACCGCCTCGAGCAAAGGTTTATCTCGTACATAGCGGATATAAGCGTCCACAGCGAATTGCGTGGCTGGCAGAACCCCCCGTCCGCTTGCGACATAATCAGGGTCCAGCCCTACCGACTCGGCCAGCTTCAACCAGCGGCGAATTCCTCCGCCACCGTCCACATTACCGTCGTGATCCTCGATCCGGCTGCGCCATTCCCGCCGCATCTGCGGATCGCTGCACCGGGACAGGAAAGCGGCATCCTTCATCGGTATCGCTGCCTGATAGGCCCAGCGGTTGATGACCCAGGCCCGCACCTGGTCCGGATTACATTGCCCTCCGTGCAGCATGTGGTGAAACGGGTGCTTGTCGTGATAGCGTTCGGCCCCGATCGCACGCAGCCGCTCTTCCAGTGTTCCGACGTTGCGGCTGTGTGCGTTCATGTCACTATCTCCATCCCATCAGCAGCGACGCGCCAGCCCTGAGCGTGAACAAATGCGCGTTCCGGGCCGTCCGGCTGCCAGACCGGGTTTGTGTTGTTGATGTGTATAAAAGTCTTGTCTGCCTTCAGCCCGGCCAGTCGGGCAATCGAACCTTCCGGTCCGCCGATCGAGATATGCCCCATTCGTTTTCCGGATTTCACGCCGGTTCCCGACCGGATCATCTCGTTGTCGTCCCACAGCGTGCCGTCAAAGAACAAATGGTTCGCATCCGACAAGGTTTCCAGAAGATCCACGGTCACATCCGCGCATCCGGGAACGTAATAGGCCACGGTCTGCCCGTCGCTCAGGCGAACCCCCACAGTCTGTTCCCCGACCATATCGGTCTGAACCGTCTCGCCTTCCATGAACAGCGGCACCTTGCCCGGCACCGGGAACACCCGGGCCTGCAATCCCGGCAGAACCTCAAAGCCGTGGCCGATCTTAATCCGTTCCCGCGAAACCTTTTCCGCGTTCACCGCGTCAAACACACAGTTGCCCTCCAGAACCTTGTGGATCTCGGAAGTCGCATAGATTGTGAACGGCGTCTGCTCGCGCAGGGAAAGCAATCCGGCGATATGGTCGATATCGCCATTTGTCAGCAAAACTGATGCAATAGGTGAACCCCGCAAGCCGCGCGGATGCATCGAGGGGCAGGCCATCATCTGGGCGCGAATATCGGGGGATGCATTCAGCACCGCCCAATCGCGCCCACCCAGAGAAACGGCCAGCGATGACTGGCTCGCCGGGGCGATCTTGCCGCTACGAGCATCCTGACAATTGGAACAACCACAGTTCCACTGTGGCAGTCCGCCACCTGCCGCCGCGCCAAGAACCAGAAACCGCATGGCCGTTACCCGTTCAGACGCGGTTCAAAACAGATCGCGTTCGTATTCGCGACCTTCGTCCTCGGACGGCGCGTACATGTTGATTTCCATGCCGCAGTTCACTTCTTTTAGTTTGGGTGCTGTCCAGGCCATCTTACTTCCTCCGCTGGCTGGTTAGAATGCCGTAAACCTACCAACGAGCCCCAATCTTGCGTATTGGCCTTTGGTCGTAGACCGGGTCTGCGACCAATGTCCAATAGGGTGCGCGCACCTCCGCTGCGTAGGGTCGTTCCATGCGCGTTATTTTGTTCACACTGCTGTTCTGCCTTTCGGCGCGCCTTGTTCCGGCCGCGCCGCTGGACCGGGCGACGCTTTCCGAGCTTATCATGCCACCGTTCTCCCTCGGTGATCCCATCGGTGACAACGGTGTCTATCAGTTGCTGAACTCGGGGGGGGCCAAGGCAGGATATGTTTTTGAAACCGAACCGCTTGCCCCCCTGCCCGGCTTTTCGGGATCGGCGATCAACGCGCTGGTTGTCCTCGATTTAGAGGGAATATTCCTGGACGTACGCCTGATCGAACACAATGAGCCGATCTTTGTGTCAGGCTTGGGCGAAGCTCCGTTTCACAGATTTTTCGAACAATATCCCGGGTTATCCATTTCCTCATCCATCGTCGTCGGAACCCCCTATGGCAGCGGTGGGACCGGTTCGTCGCTGGTCTATCTGGATGGCGTCACCAAAGCCACAGCCTCGGTTCGTATCGCCCATGAATCGGTTATGGCCGCTGCCCTCGCCGTCGCACGGGAGAAGATGGAAGGGATTTCGACCATTCCGCCCGCACATCCCGATCCGGAGTATTCCGAAGCCCTGACATGGGAAGATCTCGTGTCGCAGGGCATCGCAACCCATACAGTCATTTCCAATGCTCAGGTCAACGACGCCTTTGACGACACCATTTGGGAGGATGACGATCCCGAGGCCCAAACTGACCCGGACGCGCCTTACCTCGATCTCTGGATCGTGGATCTCGGTCCACCCTCCATCGCCCGCACGGTCTTGTCCGATGGCGGGTTTCGCGAGTTGCAGGACTTTCTCGCAATCTCACCGAATGACGAACCGATTCTGGTGATTGAAACCGCTCGTCACGGATTGGTCAGCCCGGATTTCGTGCGCAACACCGCGCCGGACTGGCTGTCTGCGGAACAAGACGGATTGCCGGTTGCGCTGCGCGACAGCGATCTATTTGTCGAACTGTCGGACAACTTGCCTGGCGAGTTGCATGACGGGGCTATGATGATCCTGCGAACGGACCGGCGCCTCGGGTTTGATCCTTCCCGGAAATGGACCCTGAACGTCGCCGCCATCCGCCAGCACGGCATGTTCCAGCCTGAAACCGGCTCTATCAATCTGCCGGTCACCCACGCAACCGACGAGCGGTTTTTCTCGCGCGCAAAAGCAACAAAGGCGAGCCCCCCCTGGTTGGATGCTCTGCGCGCGCGGCAGGCCGACATGATCATTCTGACCCTGTTCCTGACCGGCCTGACCGCGCTGCTGTTATTTGCCCAGAATCCACTGGCACAAAGCCGCACCCTCATCCCGGCTCGACTGGTGATTCTTGCTTTTGTGACAGTGTTTGTCGGCTGGTGGGGCCAGGGCCAGCTGTCAGTTGTCACGGTGCTGGCGGTTGTTCGTGCCACGTTTGAAGGCGGCAGTTTCGCCTTTTTGACCTATGATCCATTTTCGCTGCTGATCTGGGGGGCCACTTTTCTCGGGTTCGTTCTTTGGGGTCGCGGTTATTTCTGCGGCTGGCTCTGCCCTTTTGGCGCGTTGCAGGAATTCGCCCATTACCTCGGACGCACTCTGAGCCTGCCCCGGCTTGAACTTTCACCCGCGTGGGACTCACGATTCAAGCTTTTAAAGTACGCGGTGCTGGCGGGTCTTTTCATCACTCTGTTCACAGCGCCTGACCAATTGGACAAAGCCGCTGAGGTCGAACCTTTCAAGACTGCCATCACCACGTACTTCATCCGCGACTGGGGCTATGTCGCCTATGCTGCAATCTGGCTGATCCTGGGGATGGTGCTGTTCAAGGGGTTTTGCCGTTATGTATGCCCGCTGGGTGCGATGATGGCCATTGGCGGCTTGATCCGGGGGCGCGACTGGATCAAACGGAGAAGGGAATGCGGGTCACCTTGCCAACTGTGCAGGGCGAAATGCGCCTATGGCGCGATCCGTCAATCCGGCGCAATCCGATATTCCGAGTGTTTCGGCTGCCTTGATTGCGTCGCCATCCACAACGATCGAAACCGATGCGTACCTTTGATAATCGCTTCGCGGCGCGCCACCAAACGGATGGAGGCAGCCGAATGAGCCCGTTATCCCGCCGCCGGTTCCTGACCATTTCCGCCGCCGCGCTGGCAACGCCCGCCATCGCAACCCCGCTGCGCTGGCAGGGCTACGCCATGGGAGCACGGGTTTCAGTGGTACTGCATGCTCCGGAAGATCAGGCAAAACCCGCCCTTGATCAGCTGAGGCAGTTACTGCCGCGCCTGGAGCGTCTGTTCAGCCTTTATGACAGCAACTCCGATCTGTCCCGCCTGAACCGAAGCGGCAGGCTGGACGCACCCCATCCGGATTTCGTCGCACTTCTGGAACAGGTCGGTCAGGTTAACAGCGCAACAAGCGGGCTGTTCGATCCGACCGTACAACCGCTTTGGCTGGCGCTTGCACGGGGCGAGGACCCCGCACCGACGCGCGCTTTGTTGGGTTGGGATCGCGTAATGGTCTCACCGCGGGTTGTTAGACTGGATTACGGTCAGGCGTTAACCCTGAACGGGATCGCGCAGGGCTTTGCCACCGACATTGCCCGGCAGGTCCTGCAGCAATCGGGCCTGACCAGAACGCTGATCAACATCGGAGAATTTGCAGCCCTCGGCGGCCCCTTCCGCATTGGCGTGGAAGACCCTGATTTCGGACTAGTCGCCACCCGCACGTTGGAAAACCGAGCGATTGCCACATCCAGCCCTTCAGCACTGACACTCAGCGCGGATCAGAGCCATATCCTGCACCCTAACGGGAAACCGCGCTGGTCCACGGTCAGCGTCGAGGCCGACAGCGCTGCCATTGCCGACGCGGCCTCGACCGCCTTCTGCCTGATGTCTGAACCTCGTATACGTGATGCGCTGCACGCCCTGCCCGGAACCCCGAAAGCGACGTTGGTCGATCACCACGGGGATCTGAAGACCCTGGGATAAAGCCGCTTCAGCGCAATTCCGGTGGCGCGAATGTCAGACCATATTCGGCGAATATCTGCGCCACGCGCCCATCTTCTACCCCGGCAAAAACCGCATCTCCAACTGCATAGGCCAGTGGCCGATACGCAAAATGAACCGCAACCCCGGCGGTCCATTTCCCCACGGCAAAGCCCGGCAGCGGTGGGCTATGCACTGCCAGATCTTCGGTTGCGCCGTGTTCCAGCTGCGCCCGAGGCCCCATCGCCGCCATGGTTTCACCCACAGCCAGCCCCGCCATGGCATCCGCCATCGAAGGGAACCGGGTCACATTGTGCGACAGCTGCCCACCGGGAAAGGATGACAGGTAGAAATCGGCAATCGAGTCGTTCTCGACCCCGACCGTGTCAAAGCGGAAATAGGCCGGAACCGGTGGGTCCTCCGGATAGGCTTCTTTACGATAGGCGATTGCGATTTCTTCGACATGGTACTGCCCGGTGAAAACCACCTGTTCAACCCGGCAGGCAAATTCGCTGTCATAAGGCACATGCAGCATGACATTGGCCACACTGCCGCCGACGATAGGGCCTTTCCAAATCCAGTTGCGCAGATCGGTCTGCAGATCCTCGCCTGGCGCCACAAGATTGAACCGGGCCTCGACGCCCAGCTCCTGCGCGATCAGGCGTCCGATCTCAACATCCACGCCCTTGATCTTCCCGTCCTCCTCGAACGACCAGGGCGGAAAATCCTCGTAGGCGGCAAAGGTAATGAACCCGCGTTCCTGAATCGTATCGAGATCCTGCCCAACCCGATCCCGCGACACGTTTTGGGGCTTGGCTTGGGGCACATGATCTTCGCATCGGGCTGATGCGGTCTGTGCCGAGGCACAGACAACCGACAGGGAGAAAAAAGTTCCGGTAAGAAAACGTTTCATGTGCCCCAATCTGTATTTTCTAGTTGGCTGCTGACAGACCGATGGTCAGGACCTCGGCCGCACCGGCAAAATCCGGTTGATCGCCGGAAATCAGGCTCGCCGCACGAAAGGCAACGCTGTCGGCCACGGGTGCTCCGGAGCCGGTCGCCACACCTTCGGCAACCGTATTCAACTCGCTGCGCAGGGCTTCGACATCACCTGTGCCACCATCCGCCATTGCGGTCAGTTCATCCCGGATCTGTATCAGCCGTGGCGTCACATCGTCCAATTCACCATCATCGGGCCGGGTCTCGATATAGGTGCGGATCGCCCATGCGGCCTTCTGCCCCAGCAATTCGCCAAAGGCGGGCATCTTGGTGATACCATTCTGGGTGTATCCGGTCTGGAATCGTTCGACAAACCATTCGTCGCCATATTCTTCGGCTTCGAGATAGCGCAGATCAGGCGCCAGCCCACCGGACACACCTCCCAGACCGTGGCACCGGGCACAGTTCTGATTGTAACCGCTGTCTCCGATCTCTATTGCGGCCTTCCAGACCTCTTCACCCTGATCGCGATAAGGGTTTTCGATCAGCCACTCTTCGCCCACATCCGGCAAAGCATCGGTATTCATCGGTTGCGGTGCCACATCGCCATGAGCATGCGCCATCGAACTTGCGGTAATCAGGCCAATCGTGGCCATGGACAGTCTGAACATCTAGTCCTCCCGTTCGTGTGTTTCCCACTCAGTTTTTAGCGGAGACGAACACACGCTCGATACGAGACTTAAGTTCTAGATCAGCCGATTCACCATACGACCATGGTCCAATGGCCCCCCCTGTCGATCAGGCCTTAGCCTTGGAGTAACCGAAAACCTTTTGGTGAGGAAACATGCGAAATCTCATGCTCACATTCACTGTCATGATGATTGCAGCTGGCACCGCGGTTGCCGAGATTCGTATACCAATGGTCTTTCTCAAGCAGGAAACCGACCGCCCTCCAACTCTGTCGAACCTTGACCCAATCCCCGACGACCTGGGCGAGAAGGGCGCCCATTTGGGGTTGAGTGACAACCAAACCACCGGGGCTTTTCTCGGCCATAAGTACCACCTGGAAACCGTGGTGATCCCCGTGGGAGGCGACCCGCTCGCGGCTGCGGGCCAAGCGCTGGAACAGACGCCTTTCCTGATCCTAGATGTCCCGGCAGACACCTTGCTGAAAATTGCCGACCTGCCCGCTGCGGGCGACGCCTTGCTGTTCAACACTTCCAGTGCCGACATGAGTTTGCGCAGTCAGAACTGTCGCGCCAACCTGTTGCACACTTTGCCGTCCTACCAGATGCGCAGCGACGCCATGATGCAATTTGCCCGCACCAAACGCTGGGACACGCTGGCCCTGATTTCCGGTGAACACCCGCAGGACCAAGCCTTTGCCGATGCTTTGCGCCAAAGTGCCGCTAAATTCGCCCTCAGCATCACGGCCGAAAAAACCTGGAGCTTTGATGCGGATATGCGCCGCAATGCAGCGCAGGAGGTTCCTCTGTTGACGCAAGACCTCGGCACATACGACTTGCTGCTGATCGCCGACGAGCTGAACGATTTTGGCCGCTATATTGCCTTCAACACCTGGCTGCCGCGCCCGGTTGCCGGCTCCGAAGGGCTCAGGCCCACAGCCTGGGCACCAGTGGTCGAACAATGGGGCGCGGCCCAATTGCAATCGCGGTTCCGCGACCTGGCCAACCGTCCGATGCGGCCCCGGGACTATGCCGCCTGGACCGCCATTCGCACGATTGGCGAGGCCGCGACCCGCACCAATAGCTCGGAACCCGCCGATCTTCGCGAATTCATCCTGTCGGATACATTCGAACTGGCTGGCTTCAAGGGCCGCCCGCTCAGTTACCGCAAATGGAACGGTCAGCTGCGCCAGCCGATCCCGCTGGTCACCCAAAGTGCCCTCGCCGCCCAGCCACCGCTCGAAGGGTACCTGCACCAGCATAACGAGCTTGACTCGCTGGGCCTCGATGCGCCGGACAGCGCCTGCAAAGCCTTCCAATGACCTGCTTTCATCTATTTCGAAAATTCTCGCGAGAGGCATCCAACGGAGCCGCACAATGAAACACCTGCTCTTCACTGCCGCCCTCAGCATCACGACGCCGCTTCATGCCGCCGAGATCTGGGTTACCAACGAAAAGGACGACACGATCAGCGTGATTGATGTGGACACGCTTGAAGTTACCCGAACGATTCCAACCGGCGAGCGCCCGCGCGGCATCACCTTTTCCAAGGATTACAGCCGCGTCTATATCTGTGCCTCGGACAGCGACACGGTTCAGGTAATGGATCCGAATACAGGTCAAATCCTGCACGACCTGCCATCGGGTGAAGACCCGGAACAATTCGTTCTGCACCCCAATGACCGCCATCTCTACATCGCTAACGAGGATGACGCGGTAACCACTGTAGTCGACACCGAAAGCCGCAAGGTGATCGCCCAGATCAATGTAGGCATCGAACCTGAAGGCATGGCCGTGAGCCCCGACGGCAAGATCGCCATCACCACCTCGGAAACCACCAACATGGCGCATTGGATCGACACCGAAACCCGCGAGTTGTTCGCCAACACGCTGGTTGACAGCCGGCCGCGTCACGCCGAATTCACCGCAGGCGGTTCCGAGCTCTGGGTGAGTTCCGAGATTGGCGGCACCATCACTGTTTTTGACACAGTCAACCAATCCGAGAAGGCCAAGATCGAATTCGCTGTCAAGGGCGTGCATCCCGACCGTGTACAACCCGTCGGCTTCGAATTCACCGAAGACGAAAAGGCCGTTTTCGTCGCACTGGGCCCCTCAAACCACGTCGCTGTCGTCAATGCAGAAACGTATGAGGTCGAGGATTATATCCTTGTCGGCCGCCGGGTCTGGCACATGGATTTCTCCCCGGACAAATCGCTGCTGTTCACAACCAACGGTGTTTCGGGCGACGTGACCGTGATCGACGTGGCCAGCCGCGAGGCGTTGAAATCCGTCAAAGTGGGCCGCTTCCCCTGGGGCGCGGCGATGCGACCGTAACGCTCCCCATCCGCCATCCTCCGCCTGGGCTGCCAGTTAGGGCACGCGCGATGCAAGTCCGGTGCCTATTAGCCCCAAAAAACGAACCGACAGGAGATTAACCGTGCTAACCAAACCCCTAACCGTCGCCCTTCTGACCCTGGTTCTGCCCGCCGCTGCCATAGCAGATAACAACGATGACGAACCCCAGTTCGGCATGGCCGGCCTGCTCTCGGCCACCAACAAGGAAGATCTGCCGCCGATCATCCTCTCTGCCGGCATGCCCCTGACGGACGCCCCCTGGGAACTCAAATCCGGCACTTATTACGAATTCGAAATCCAGGGCGACGGCAGCCAGGAGCTGGCGCTTGTCGGCTCTGAATTCTTCCGCGCCATCTGGATCGACGAAATCGTGGTCGAAGGGCTCGAAATCCGCCCGCTGGGGCTCGACAGTATCGAGTTTGATGAGGCCGGCGAAATGGAGATAGGCTTCATCGCACTGAAACCAGGTCGCTACCATCTCAAGGTTCCCGGCTCTACCGGCGAGACCCAGAAACTAGAGATCGCCATACAGTGATCTGCCTCAGTGTCCAAAACCTGAGCTATGCCAAAAGTACGAAACAGGCGTGGGACGATAAGAATTTTCACGTCCCGTCCGGCGCTTTCTGTACGTTGCTGGGTCCGAACTGGGCCGGGAATCCACCCTGTTCGGCCTTCTAATCCGGCTGTTTACGTCCCCCAAGACCGCATCGAAATTGCCTAACACGACATGGCAAGGGACCCCCGCATTGCCTTGAAAAACATCCGAGTTGTCTTTCAGCAGCCCACGTTTGATTTGAATCTCTCGGTTATACTCACCCTCACCTATTTCGCCGCGCTACACGGATTGCCGGGCAAGCTGACCCAATCCCGCGCCGATGCCGTTCTGGACCGGCTCATCACGCGCAACCGGTCAAAGGAAACCGTGCGCAACCTCAGCGGTGGTCACCGGAGGCGACTGGAAATCGCCCGTTGCCTGATCCAGCTGCTCAATGGCATCGCGCTGATGTGGACCTGTGTTGCCTCAGTGGTGTTTCTTGGCTTGTCGGTCAGGGGGTTCGATCCCGCACGGGGGCTGACACGGCGCATGACCTGATCTGTCTTACGACCTTTGTGCAATACCCCGGGGTCAACCTGTTCCCAATAATGCACATAGCCGGAAACCCGCGCGACTAGGCGCCTGGCTTTGGAACAAATACATCATGGGAGGAGCCCACATGAATCGCTTTATCACTGCAGCAGTTGCAGGGGTCATGTTGGCTGGCGCGAGCCACGCCGGAGTGACCGAAGAAGAAATCAGGAATGACCAGTCCGTCACGTCGCAGATCGTGACCAACGGTATGGGACGCCACCTGCAGCGTTTCAGCCCGCTGGACACGCTGAACAAGGAAAACATCCATAAATTGATCCCGGCCTGGGCCTTCAGCCTGGGCGGCGAAAAGCAGCGCGGTCAGGAAACCCAGCCTCTGATTTATGACGGGGTGATGTATATCACTGGCTCTTACAGCCGTGTCTATGCCATCGACGTGAACACGGGTGAAGAGCTTTGGCAGTACGACGCACGCCTGCCCGAAGGCATCTTGCCCTGTTGTGACGTGATCAATCGCGGCGGTGCCATCTATGGCGACAATTTCTATTTCGGCACCCTGGATGCCCGCATCGTGGCGTTGGACCTGAAAACCGGCGACGTGAAATGGCGTAAGAAAATCGCCGACTACAAGGCCGGCTATTCCTATACAGCCGCACCGCTGATCGTGGACGGTCTGGTCGTGACCGGTAACTCGGGTGGTGAGTTCGGCATCATCGGTGAAGTGCAGGCGCGCGACGCCGAAACCGGCGAGCTTGTTTGGACCCGCCCGGTGATCGAAGGTCACATGGGCACGCTCAACGGTGAAGAATCCACCATGACCGGAACGCTCAACGCGACTTGGCCGGGCGATATGTGGAAAACCGGTGGAGGCGCAACCTGGCTGGGTGGTTCCTACGATGCCGACACCGATACGCTCGTCTTTGGTGCCGGCAATCCCGCACCCTGGAACAGCCATTTACGTAACGCCGGCACCCCGACAGAAGGCAACAAGGGCGACAATCTCTATGCCGCCAGCCGCATCGGCATCGACCCGAAAACCGGTGAGATCAAGTGGCATTTCCAGACCACCCCGCGCGAAGGCTGGGACTATGACGGTGTCAACGAAGTGGTCGCTTATACCGACCGCGAAGGCAACAAGCGCTTTGCCACCGCCGACCGTAACGGTTTCTTCTACGTGCTGAACCGCGAGGACGGTGCTTTTGTCAGCGCCACGCCTTTCGTCAAGGACATCTCGTGGGCCAGCGGCATCGACGAGACTGGGCGCCCGATCTTTGTAGAGGAAAACCGGCCCGGTAACCCGGCAGATGCGGCAGACGGCAAGAAGGGTGACGTGATCTTTGCCTCGCCCTCGTTCCTGGGCGGCAAGAACTGGATGCCGATGGCGTTCTCGCAGCGCACAGGAAATTTCTATGTCCCGTCGAACGAGTGGGGCATGGATATCTGGAACGAACCGATCTCGTACAAGAAAGGCGCCGCATATCTGGGCGCAGGCTTCACCATCAAGCCCAATTACGAGGACCACATCGGCAGCCTCAAGGCGATCGACCCCGACACCGGCGAGGTCAAGTGGGAATTCAAGAACGACGCACCGCTTTGGGGCGGTGTGATGACCACTGCCGGCGGCCTCGTCTTCACCGGCACGCCGGAAGGCAAGTTCATCGCCTTTGACGACGAAACAGGCGAAGAGCTGTGGTCGTTCCAGACCGGTTCGGGCATTGTTGGCCAGCCCGTAACCTGGGAGCAGGACGGCGAGCAATATGTCTCGATTGTCTCGGGATGGGGCGGCGCGGTTCCTCTCTGGGGCGGTGAAGTGGCCAAAAAGGTCAACTATTTGAACCAGGGTGGCATGGTCTGGACATTCAAGCTGCCCAAGGAACTGGCTGCAGCCGACTGATCCGGCACCGATACACTCAACCAAGAACGCGCACTCCCGAGGTGCGCGTTTGTCGTTCTACGACTTTAGGCGTATATCCTGCTAAGCCGCTACTTTGGTATGATGGCAGGCAACGCTATCTGATCTGGATTCAAATGCACGCGAACACCGACATAGCACAGGCGATCACTTTCAATTCCGCCCTAATCGTGGACGATCACCCCTTGTTTTGCGATGCCCTGTCGATGACATTGCAGGTTGTGTCGTCGATCACCAGCATGCACACCGCCCCGACTCTTCAAGGGGCGCTTGACATGATCTCGCGTGGCACTGAACCGGATCTGATCGTGCTCGATCTGAACCTGCCGGACGTGAACGGGCTTGATGGGCTTTTGCGTCTGCGCAACGCCACCAAATGCCCGATCCTTGTGGCATCGTCAATGGCCGACAATCGCATCATCAGTTCGGCAATTCACGCCGGGGCCGCCGGGTACATTCCCAAGCACAGCCAGCGGGACGTGTTCTATCAGGCGCTGGAAACACTGAAGCGCGGGGAAACCTTTATCCCGTCCGACTGCGTTCTGCTCGAAGAAACGGACGCGGCCGAAAAGGACGATGCAATGAAGCGATTGGCATCGCTGACCAATCAGCAGGGCCGCATTCTGCAGCTGATCTGCGAAGGCAAGCTGAACAAGCAGATCGCCTATGATCTGTCGATTGCCGAGACTACGGTCAAAGCGCATGTCACCGCGATCATGCGGAAACTGGGTGTTCAGAGCCGTACGCAGGCGGTACTGATCGCAAAGCAGACCAGCTTTGCAAATGTCTTGCACGACCAAACACCACACGGCTAATCTGGCCCGCGGTTTTCAGGGGAGGAAATGAGATGGGCCATATTCATGGTCTGTCCGGGGCGGCACAAATCGTGCGGTCTGGACAAGTCGATTGCCTGGCCCCGGATGCGGTTACGCAACTGGCCAGGGCGCTCAGGCCCGGAGATCTGTCCCTGGTTTTACTATTTTTGTCTCCGGAAACTGATGTGTCCCGGCTGATCGACGAAGCCCAGCGGGTTTTTGCGCCAGCCCAGGTGGTTGGCTGCACCACGGCCGGAGAGATCGGCGAAAAGGGTTATACCGATGGCAAGATCGTGGCTGTCGGGTTTCCGCAAACCCACTTTCACACCCGGACCATCCTCATCGACGATCTCGATCGGTTTGACGCCCAGAACCTGATCGAGCGCATGATCCGCAACCGAAACCATATGGCGCGGGAAACGCCGGGCTGGATCTCGGATTTTACCTTTCTGTTAATCGACGGACTGTCCACCAAGGAAGATATGCTAACGTCGCAACTGTCCGTCGGACTCGGACCAGTCCCCTTTTTTGGCGGTTCGGCCGGCGACGGCACTGATTTCGGAAAAACTTATGTGCTGCATGGTGGGCGCGCGCATTCCAACGCCGCCATTCTCATTCAGGTCCGCAGCCGCTGCCCTATCCACGTTTTCAAGACCGACCATCTCATCCCGGCCCAGAAACGCATGGTGGTGACCGGAGCCGATCCGGCCCGGCGCATCGTCCACGAGATCAATGCCGAACCGGCTGCGCGGGAATACGCACGTCTGCTCGACAAGGATCCCGAGCAGTTGACAACCTTTACTTTTGCGGCCCATCCGGTGGTGGTGCAGATCGGTGATCAGCACCATGTGCGCGCGATCCAGCAGGTGGCCGAAAACGGCGATCTGGTGTTTTTCTCGGCCATTGACGAGGGTGTCGTCCTCACGCTGGCCGATGCTGAGAATATGGTCACGCATCTGTCCCGTGAAATGGCGGCCCTGTCGGAGCAGAAACAGCCGGAAATCGTGCTGGCCTGCGATTGCATCCTGCGCCGCCTCGAAGCCCAGCAGAAGCAGATGACAACCGACATCTCACGGGTGCTCGGGGAAAACCGTGTTGTCGGCTTTTCCACCTATGGCGAACAGGTCAACTCGATGCATGTGAATCAGACGCTCACAGGCGTCGCGATTTATCCGCCCGAGGATGGCTGAGCCATGACCAGCGAACTGATCGATCCCCGGGACACGCTCGAGCGTCAAAACGAAAAACTGCTTAAGATCACCGAAACACTGATGCGGCGGGTCGAACAGAGTTCCGAAGCCTCAGGTGCCGCCTACACCCAGTTTCAGCGGGCGGTGATGCTTGAGGAGGAAGTGCGCTCGCGTACCAAGGAACTCGAGCACGCGCTGGATCTATTGAACGTCTCGAACGCGAAACTGGCAGATGCCAACGCCGAAACCGAAGCGGCCCGGGCCAACCTCGCCAATGCGATCGAGACGTTGAAAGAAGGGTTCGCCCTATTCGATCCAAGCGATGCGCTGGTCATGTGCAACAGCCGGTTCAGCAAGCAGATGCGGGATATTTATCACCTGCTCAAGCCGGGGCTGAATTTCGAAAACTATGTCCACCTGATCGCCCACAGCCCCTATCTGTCGCTGCCCGATGGCGAAACTCCACAGGGTTGGGAGGCCTACCGACTGGCCCAGCACAAGAACAGTCACGCCGCCTTTAGCGTCCGCTTGGCCGACAACCGCTGGCTGCAAGTCAGCGAGCATCGCACGCCGGATGGCGGCACCGTGATCATCCAGACTGACATCACCGAAATGATGCGGCTCGAGTTACAGGAACGCGAACGCCTGCTGGACGATCAGGCAAAGCTGATCAAGGCCACGCTCGAGCATTTGAATCAAGGCGTTCTTATCTTTGACGACCAAAGCCAGCTTGTTGGCTGGAACCGCCGCGCCGGTGAGCTTTTGGCGATACCGGCAAACCAGATGCAGCTTGGAACCTTTTTCTCATCGTTCTACCGCGAAATCCGTGACGATCTGGAATTCCTTGGCCCGATCGACAATACCGATGTCGAAGCCTGGGTGGCGAGCAAGACCACGCGCGCTCCGCTGTCATTCGAAATTGGCATTGGCGCCGATCGTGTCCTCGCCGTCTTTGCCCAACAGATGCCCGATCAGGGATTCGTGATCAGCTTCACCGACATCACTGCGGAACGGGCGGCCGTCCGCGCAATCAAGCAAGCGAACGAAACCCTCGAACAGCGCGTGGCCACACGTACCCTGGACCTTGAGGACGCTTTGTCCGAAGCCGAACGGGCGAATGCTTCGAAATCGCGCTTTGTTGCCGCGGCGAGCCACGACCTGTTGCAACCACTTTCAGCGGCAAAGCTCTATGTGGCATCCCTCGATTGCGATCTGCAACGGTCCGAACTTCGCGAACGCGTTTCCAAAGTCAGCAATGCGCTGGTCAGTGTCGAGCAGATCCTCGCGGCCCTGCTGGATATTTCCAAACTGGATTCAGGTCTCGCTTCGGTCGACGTCTCGTCGATCAACCTGCGGGACATGCTGACCCAGCTAAACGATGAATTGGAACCACTGGCCCGGAAAAAAGGGTTGGAGTTTCGACTGGTCAACTGTGACGCGTGGGTCGAAAGCGACGCATCCTATCTGCGCCGCATCCTTCAGAACCTTGCTTCGAATGCAATTCGATATACGGAACATGGCAAGGTGTTGGTCGGCGTACGGCGCGGTTCGGGTTCGGTCCGTGTCGAAGTCTGGGACACGGGCCCCGGCATCCCCGAGGATCAGCAGGAGAAAGTGTTTTATGAGTTCCACCGCCTGAACGCGACGGCCAATCCGACCGAGGGCATGGGCCTTGGTCTCGCCATTGTCGAACGCGCCTGCCGCCTTCTGCAACACCCATTGCACCTTTCCTCGCATGTAGGGTACGGCACCTGCTTTAAAGTTGAACTGCCGCTCAGCGCGGCGACCCCAAGCAAACAACCCGCCAAAATTCCCGCCTCAAGCGGCAAATCACTGGAACACCAGATCGCTGTACTGATCGAAAACGACGCCGAGCTGCGCTCCGCCATGACCATCACTCTGGACAATTGGGGACTTGATGTGTTGCCCTGTGCGAACCTGGAAGAGGCCCAAGAACTGCTGCGGGAAGTCGATACAGCTCCGAACGTAATCATAGCCGATTATCAACTGGATGACGGGGCGCTCGGTATCGATGCAATCAACTCGATCCGCGCCATACATGGTCCGGTGCCGGCCTGTCTGGTGACTGCCAACCGCTCGCGCGATCTGCAGGGGATCTGCGAAACGCTCGACGCGGCTCTGTTCTACAAACCGATTGATCCGGATGAGCTTCGCGGATTTCTGGAAGATGCATTGGCAGGGACCGGGGACTAAGTCTGCTTGAGTGTCTGTAAGGTGGCTCCGGACAGCGGGTTAGAGCATTGGATTACTGTAATTCGGTATTTGTTCCGGCACGCATCTGCTGCACACGATCCACCTAGCGTAAACAGACATCCGACCGCGTCAGGAACCGCCGCCCCGATCCATTTTCAAGCGAGAACATGCCGCCGATCCCATCAATCGCATCGACGATCAGGTTCGTGTGTTTCCAACGTTCGTATTGATCAGCGTTCATGTAGAATGGAACATCACCAATCATACCGACCAGAACATCGTTGTCCCCGACTATGTAGTCGTCCTGCTGAAAGCACATTGGGGCCGAGCCGTCACAACATCCACCCGACTGGTGAAACAGCAGATGTTCTCCAAACCGGCATTTGAGATCCGCAATAAGCGCCAAAGCTGCGTCGGTCGCGGTAACGGTCATGGTGTCGGTCATTGCGTGGCCTTTCGGGAACACAAAGGAAAAGCCGTCCCCGAATTACCGCGGGAACGGCCCGTTCGTGGATTTCTTAGAAGAAGCCAAGCGCGTTGGGGCTGTAGCTGACCAGAAGGTTCTTGGTCTGACGGTAGTGATCCAGCATCATCTTGTGGGTCTCACGACCGATGCCCGATTGCTTATAGCCGCCAAAGGCCGCGTGGGCCGGATAGGCGTGGTAGCAGTTGGTCCAGACACGACCGGCCTGAATTTCACGGCCAAACCGGAACGCGCGGCTGCCGTTGCGGGTCCAGACACCGGCACCGAGGCCGTAGAGCGTGTCGTTGGCGATTTCCAGCGCTTCGGCGTCGTCCTTGAATGTGGTGACCGACAAAACCGGGCCAAAGATCTCTTCCTGGAAGATCCGCATCTTGTTGTGGCCCCTGAACACGGTGGGTTCGATATAGTTGCCACCTTCGACACCAGGCAGAGTCGACACGTTGCCACCGGTCAGCAATTCGGCGCCTTCATCCTTGCCCAGTTGCAGGTAGGAAGCGATTTTTTCCTTCTGTTCGATCGAGGCCTGCGCACCGATCATCGTGTCCATGCTCAGCGGGTTGCCCTGCTTGACCGCCTTTACGCGCTCCAGAGCGCGGGCGATGAAATCGTCGTAGATCGATTCCTGGATCAACGCGCGCGAGGGGCAAGTGCAGACCTCGCCCTGGTTCAAGGCAAACATGGTGAAACCTTCGAGGCATTTGTCGAAGAATTCATCATCCGCTTCCATCACGTCTTCAAAGAAGATGTTCGGTGATTTGCCGCCCAGTTCCAGGGTGACCGGGATCAGGTTCTGCGACGCATACTGCATGATCAGGCGCCCGGTGGTGGTTTCGCCGGTGAAGGCGATCTTGGCGATGCGGTTGGAAGAGGCAAGCGGCTTCCCGGCTTCGAGACCATAGCCGTTGACGATGTTGAGAACTCCAGCAGGAAGGACATCGGCGATCAGCTCAGCCAGAACCAGAATCGAGGCCGGGGTCTGTTCGGCAGGTTTCAGAACAACGCAGTTGCCTGCGGCCAGCGCTGGCGCCAGTTTCCAGACCGCCATCAGAAGCGGGAAGTTCCACGGAATAATCTGACCAACAACGCCCAGCGGTTCGGGGATGTGATAGGCATAGGTGTCGCCGTCGATTTCCGAGACATGGCCCTCTTCGGCACGGATGCAGCCGGCAAAGTAACGCCAGTGATCGACGCACAGCGCCAGATCAGCAGCGATGGACTCGCGGATCGGCTTGCCGTTGTCCAGAGTTTCAGCGGCTGCCAGGGTCTGGGTGTTGGCCTCCATGATGTCGGCAATCTTGAGCAGCATGTTGGCGCGCTCGGTGGTCGAGGTCTTGCCCCAGGCCGGGAACGCGGCGTGGGCGGCGTCTAGCGCTGCCTCGATGTCATCAGCGTTCGATCGGGCGATTTCGCAAATCACTTCGTTGGTGATCGGTGTGGTGTTTTCGAAATACTGGCCCGACTTGGGTTCAACGAATTCACCGTTGATGAAGTTGCCATAGCGCGCTTTGAATGGGAATTCGACGCCAAGGTGCGAGGTGTCCAGCGCAGTGCTGACCTGTACGTTTTGAATGTTCATGTCATTCCTCCCCTTTAAAAGAGTTCCAAGAAATGCAGCGAATCCCATGGCCTCAATCCTCATTGGTTCAGGCACCGGACCGGTGCTGGGCCAAACATAGGAAGTAGAACAGTGTTTCGATATTGTACCTTGGTCTGAGCGACTTAGGTCTCATTCAGCACATGTGCGGGTTCAAATCGTTCAGATCCCCCTCGGCTGCTCAGGGCAGCATCGCGGTCGCCAACATGATCCCAAAGAGGCAATTCCCCAGCACTGCGACGTCTGGCTTGCTGCTATTTACCGAGATCGCAGCATGGGTGTTTCCAGGAAGTCGCTGACTCTGGCCGTGCCAAAAGCTTGCGGCACAAACGCTGGTTTTAAAACTGACAGGCGTTTCAACGCCGTGTCGGAAAAGATCAGGCCGGTTCAAATTGAACCGGCCTGAAAAAATTTTAAAAGTGCGCCGACTTGGTGTTTTCCGGCACCACCGGCGGGGCGAACTTGGTCAGGTCAATGCCTTCGACCGCTGCTTTGTATTCTTCGATCTTCGGCGTCCGGCCCAGGATGGCCGACAGCACGACAACCGGGGTCGAGGCCAGCAGGCTTTCGCCTTTCTTGTCCGGCGCATCTGCCACGACACGGCCCTGGAACAGGCGGGTCGACGTGGCCAGAACCGTGTCACCCTTGGCGGCTTTCTCCTGGTTACCCATGCAGAGGTTACAGCCGGGACGCTCAAGGTAGAGAATGTTCTCATACTCGGTGCGTGCCTGTGTTTTCGGGAACAGGTCGTCGAATTCGAAGCCCGAGTATTTCTCGAGCACTTCCCAGTCGCCCTCTTCCTTCAACTCGTCGATGATGTTGTAGGTCGGTGCCGCGACCACCAGCGGGGCCTTGAATTCGACCTTGCCGGTTTCCTTTTCCAGATTCTTCAGCATCTGCGCGACGATCTTGATGTCACCCTTGTGCACCATGCACGAGCCAACAAAGCCCAGATCAACGTGCTTTTCAGCATTGTAGTACGAGATCGGACGGATCGTATCGTGGGTGTACCGCTTGGAAACGTCGGCATTGTTGACATCCGGGTCGGCGATCATCGGCTCGACGATCTGGTCAAGATCGACGACGACCTCGGCGGAGTATTTCGCATTGTCGTCCGGGGTCAGTGCCGGTTTTTCACCCGACTTGATCTCGGCAATGCGGGCATCAGCGATGTTGATCAGCTTTTGCAGCATGCCGTTATCATGCTCCATGCCCTTGTCGATCATGATTTGGATGCGCGACTTGGCCAGTTCCAGCGAACCGATCAGGGTGTCGTCGTTGGAGATACAGACCGAGGCCTTGGCCTTCATCTCGGCGGTCCAGTCGGTGAAGGTAAAGGCCTGGTCCGCCAGCAGCGTACCGATATGCACTTCGATCACGCGGCCCTGGAACACGTTGTCGCCATGCTGTTCCAGCATCTGCGCCTGCGTGGCGTGCACTACGTCGCGGAAGTCCATGTGATCGGCCATTTTGCCTTTGAACGTCACCTTGACCGATTCCGGGATCGGCATCGAGGCTTCCCCGGTGGCCAGCGCCAGCGCCACGGTGCCCGAGTCGGCCCCGAAGGCCACACCTTTGGACATGCGGGTGTGGCTGTCGCCGCCAATGATAACCGACCAGTCATCCACCGTGATGTCGTTCAGCACCTTGTGGATCACGTCGGTCATCGCATGATAGACGCCTTTGGGATCGCGACCGGTGACAAGGCCGAAATCGTTCATGAACTTCATCAGGCGAGGCGTGTTTGCCTGTGCCTTGGCATCCCAAACCGATGCAGTGTGACAACCCGACTGATAGGCACCATCAACGATGGGGGACACGACTGTCGCGGCCATCGATTCAAGTTCCTGCATGGTCATCAGGCCGGTGGTGTCCTGCGACCCGACGATGTTGACCTTCACACGCACGTCCGAACCGGCGTGCAGGGTCTTGCCCGGAGTTGTGCCCACAGCGTTCTTGTTGAAGATCTTCTCAACCGCGGTCAGGCCCTGACCGTCGTGGCTGATCTCTTTCGATGGAGCAAAGACCAGAGGTGCTTCGACACCCAGCGTCTCGGCCGCAAATGTCTGTAGCTTCTTGCCGAAGACAATGGCGTAGGAACCGCCCGCCTTCATGAATTCCACTTTCTGCGGCGTGAAGGACGCGGACACATCCACCAGTTCTTCACCATCTTCGCTCAGCAGCTTGTGCTCTTTGGTGTTGATCTTCAGAACCGTGCCGGTCGCGACCGAATACTTCTCTTCAAGAATCGGGTTGCCGTCATTGTTCAGGATCGCATTGCCGTCTTCGTCGACCTTCTTGACCCAGTTCTTCAAGTCGATGCCGATACCGCCGGTCACACCCACGGTGGTCAGAAAGATCGGCGAGATACCATTGGTGCCTGCAACGACCGGAGCGATGTTGACGAAGGGCACATAGGGGCTGGCCTGCTTGCCGGTCCACAGTGCCACGTTGTTCACACCCGACATCCGCGACGAGCCCACGCCCATGGTGCCCTTTTCGGCGATCAGCATCACTCGCTTGTCAGGATGCTGAATTTTCAGGGCTTCGATTTCCTGCTGCGCTTTCTCGGTGACAAAGCACTGACCGTGCAGTTCCCGGTCCGCGCGCGAGTGCGCCTGGTTGCCCGGCGACAGCAGGTCAGTCGAGATATCGCCCTCGGCCGCGACATAGGTCACGACTTGAACCTCTTCGTCGACATCGGGCAGCTTGGTGAAAAACTCTGCCTTGGCATAGCTTTCCAGAATGTCTTTCGCTACCGCGTTGCCAGCCTCGAAAGCGGCCTTCAACCGGTCGGTGTCGGCGTCATACAGGAAGACCTGCGACTTCAGAACCTCGGCGGCCTGACCCGCAATCGCGGCATCGTCACCCAGCGCCAGATCCAGCAGAACCTCAACCGAGGGGCCGCCTTTCATGTGCGACAGCAGTTCGAACGCGAAAGGAACCGAGATTTCCTCGACCAAGGCCTCGCCCAGAATGATCTCTTTCAGGAACTTGGCCTTCTCACCTGCGGCGCTGGTTGTGCCGGGCAGCGTGTTATAGATGAAGAAATTCAGCGACTCCGCCCGATGTTCGTTGCCGGTATCCTTGATCTGATCGACAATCTCTTTGACAAGAGCGCCATCATCGATGGGCTTGGGGTGCAGCCCCTGTTCCTTACGGGTTTCGATTTCGCTGAGGTAGTCTGTATAAAGGCTCATGGCTGATCCGGCTGTTTGCAATTTATGACGCTGTCTGCCGGATTCGCGGTGCTCTGGCGAGACCCGGCGCTTTGTTTGTATGCGGCGGTATACCATTCTGCGGAGAATATCAAGGGACCATCTGCGCCGATCGAACGCGTTCGGGTGATGAACGCCTTGGCTGCGGCTCATCGAAACCAGTAGTCCCAGCCGTCCAGATAGTACCCGGTCAGAACATGGGTCTGCAGCGTATTGGGTTCGACTGCGACGCGGTCCATGTCCGAGCCGAACGCCTGCGCTGCCTGCCACACGTCATCGGTCAGAAAACTCAGCCCCTTTGGCAGGTTCAGATCCCGACCCGGCAGCGGTTCGGGTGAGGCCAGCACAAACCCCCACTCGCCGAAACTGGGCACATAGCTGTGATAAGGCAAAGTATGCAGCCCTCGCCCCGGGTGCTGCGGATTACGGCTGCTGTTCAGGGTTTCCACCACCGACCAGAAGGCCTGCCGCGCAAAGAATGGTGACCCGGCCTGTGTGACCAACAGCCCCTGCCCGCTCAGCCGCTCGACAGCCAGCCCGTAGAATTGCCGTGTATATAGCCGCGACAACGCGATGGATTTCGGGTCCGGCAGATCAATGAGGATCACGTCAAAGACCCGGTCCTCCCCTTCCAGGAATTTCCACGCATCCTTGTTGACGATGGTGACGCGCGGATCGGACAAGACCCTGTCGTTCAATGCCGACAGGTCCGGATGGTCGCGGAACACCTGTGTGACGCGAGGATCAAGATCAACCAGCGTCACGCTTTCGACGTCTGCGTAACGCAGCACCTCACGCACGGCCATACCGTCGCCGCCACCGAGAACCAGAATATCCACCCGCCGCGGAGCAAGCGCCATGGCCGGATGCACCAGCGGCTCGTGATAGCGGTGCTCATCCAGCGTATCGAACTGGATCGAGTGGTTCAGGAACAGACGCACCCGGTCACGATAGCGCGTCACCGTGATCTGCTGATAGGGCGTCGCCTCGGACAGGATCACGTCATCCTCGAACAGTTCCGCCTCTGTGACCGAAACCAGTTTCTCGGAATGCCACAACGCCACCATGGTCGCTGCAAAGGCCAGCACCCAGACGCCCACCTGCAACCGGCTGGCCCAGTGCCGGAACAGGAACAGCGACAGCCCCGCCACCGCCAGATTCAACCCGCCAAAGGCCAGACTGGCCGACATCAATCCCAGATGCGGGATCACCAGCAAGGGAAAAGCCAGCGAGGCCACCAGCGCACCCACGTAATCGACGCTCAGGACATTTTCGAACCGGAACTTCAGCGCGCCGATCTCTTCCAGTACCCGCGCGATCAGGGGTATTTCCATCCCCGACAGCACCCCGATGGTGATCAGCGCGGCATAAAGCGGGGTCGCCACATGCCCCATCCACGCATAGTTCAGAAACAGCACTGGCGCCATGAAGCCACCGACGATCCCCAACAGGATCTGCGCCCAGACAAAGCCGGAAAACGCGTGCGTGACATAGCGCGACAGCCACGCGCCCAGCCCCATGGCCGACAGGAATATCCCGATGACCAGTGAGAACTGCCGTACCGAATCCCCCAGCAGATAGCTGGAGAGCGTGGCCGCGATCAGCTCATAGATCAGCCCGGCGACGGCAACCAGAAACGTCGCGGCCAGCAGCCACGCGGCGCGGGCCTCAACCGCCCGGGCCGCCGTCATGACAGGATGACGGCCGCGATGATGATGGCAACCGAGACGAACAGCAGCCCGATCAGGATCGACAGCGCCACGTTCTGGTCATGCTCGATCTCGCGCACGATCGAAAACGGGGTCAGCCAGTCGATGACCTTCCACACCACCCACATCAGCGTGACACCGAGAAAAGTGTAAAAGATTGTGCTGATAATCTCTGCAATCTGAATGGCTGCTAAATAGTCCATGATGTCCCCGTTATTTCACGCGATTTGATCGATAATAGCCGCCACCGTCGCTGCCGACGCGAACCGACCTGTCCAGGTCACGGCTTTCGCTGCCGTAACCGTAGTAAGTTACGTATCCCGTGGCCCCCACGGCCGCGGTGGAAATCAGTAGGAAGATGATCCGGAAAGCTGTCACATTAATCCTCGTCCACCCAGTCAGTCCCCGACCAGCGCGCCTTTCGATGCAGCCATTTACGCCCGAACTGATACAGGAACAACGCCCCGAAGACCGCGCCCAGATAGGCCATCCACTTGCCGGTGAACAGACCCGTCCGGACATCCAGTGACAGGTGGGTGAACGGTTCACCTGACGGGTGTTGCCGTCCGTTCCCCCCATGCCACAGCCCTTTTTCGGCCGCCGAGAGAGTCAGAGTGTAGGTTCCGCTGATTTCAGGTCGAAAGCGCAGCCGGGTCGCCGGGGACCCTTCGCTCCAGTTGCCATCGGAATCACGGCCGGAATAGGATTCGATGGTGCGCCCGGTCTCGAACACCGGCTGGCCGTCAGGGTCCAGCATCTCCATCTCCAGATGGGCCCAGCTGTTCCGCAGGTTCCCGGCCACCCGGATCGAGGTCAACCTGTTGTCGGCCTCCAGCGGAATGGCGATCTCAACCGGAAGGTCCCGCAGGTCCACTTTTGTGTTGCGCAGCACGACCCGCCCGTCCTGCACGTTGAACGCCAAAGCCGTCACCAGGCAAATGGCCGCGAACACAAACGAACTCCACAACAGGAACCAGTAGTTTTGCCCTGCCACAAAGGGTTGCAACGGATGGACGCGGTAGGGCTTGAGGTCCAGCGTAACGCCAAAGGCCGCTTCGGCCTCGGCCTTGGTCACATAGATCGAACGGTAGGTTTCGCGCTCGCTGCCCGTTTGCGAAAACGCAAGCATCGCCGAGTTGGACATGGCCGTGACGGTCACCGCCCTCTCACCGAACTTTGGCCGCCAGGTAAATTCGCCTTCGACATAGGTGATCTTGCTGGTCGTGGTCTCGTAGTAGCGGAATGGTTCCCTATTGATATGAATGGTTGGTCGATGCTCAGCGCTCTCCACCACGTATTCGGACAGCCAGCCTGTTCCCCTGTATCGACGCGAAAACACCAGGTGGTCGTTCTCAAGGGTCAACCAGGCATAGCCATGGGTCGGCGAATAAAGCTGATGATCGATCCAGGTGAATTCGCGCCCCGCCCAGCGTTCGGTGTGCTGGATCAGGCCGATGATGACAAACTCGACGTCATACAATCTGCCGCGCATCCCAATCGACAGCGGTGTATCTGGTCGCTTCAGCCCGGCGAACCTACGCAGAACCTTATAATTGTCCTGCGCATTCAATTCTGATCCGCAAAATTCGCAGATTTTAACCACTACCCGTCCACCGCCCAAAACGTCCAATCCGGCTCCGCAGGAGGTGCAATTGATGGATGTAAGCTCGGGTGTCCGGGTCATGCCTGTCTCTGCACCTTCACACCGAACGGGTCGTACCAGCGCCCCTCATACCACGCTGTGTTTTCGCCCCAGAACTCACCAGACAGCAGCCGGAAACCATCGGTCGAGGCATTGACGAACCGATATGTCTCGCCCACCTGCAGTTCCTCGTCGAACTGCCCGCGCAAGGCGATGCACTCGGCCTGTTCGACTTCGGTTACGGTGTAGGTGGCACCGTTGAAGTCCAGCGTCTCGCCGGGTTTGAACGGAGGCTGGGACTTAGGTATCTGCGCTTCCGGGATGCGGACTTGTTCAACAACGTCGCCTTCGTCCACTGAAATCCACGAGGTCGCGCCCTTTTTCGAAATCCCGCAGTATTCGTCCCAGAACCCCCGCCCATAGGAAAAGCGCGCGTGGCCGAGGATCTGAATGGTCTTGCGCCCCAGTTCGATGGTGTCTCCGACAGCGAACAGCAGCGGTGCATCATGCATCACACCTTGATCTCCGGCCTGTACGATGTGGTTGCCCTTCAAAAACAGGGTTGTGCCACATGACGAGCAGGTCACGAGCTTGGCGGCTTTCAAAATGATCGGGCATAAAGACCCGCAATTTGGGCAATTAAAATCCTGCATCGCTTCAGGTCGCGCATAGAGGTGAAAACTTCAAGCTGTGATTGAACCCTACTCCGTAGCTTCGACCCGGACACTACGCACATCCGGGTCAACGCGGCTGTAGGCAGCCAGCAACCTCCCATTCCATTTTTGCGCGATATAGTCCGCCATGAACCGCGACGGCGCCACAAGTGTAACCGCCCCCCCTGCCCTGTCGGCTTCGGCCAGATGCCGAAACCAGCTAGCCCAAAGCTCGGGGTCTCGTCCGTGCAGGATGGCCTGAACTTGCGTCCAGACATCCCCATCCGAAGTATCCGGCGGCGCCGGTTTGGCCGTAAAAGGTACCACATTGGTGTCTGACTCAGGTTCCTCTGTCATTCGCGCCAGGAAATCGGGCCCGATTGTCGGCCACACTTCGGACGTGTCGATCATCAACTGTTTCAGATCCAGCTCATAGACCGCGACGCGCCCGCGGGCTGCGGGGCGCTTGACCGCGATCCAGCCCATTGTCCGCAGCTTGGCCATTTCACGTTTGACGGTGCGTTCGTTCACCGACCACAAACGGGCGATTTCCTCTCGGCCGATCGACAGCTCATTGTTGCGCCAGTTGTATCGGGTTGTGATCAGGGCGATGATCCTCAGGATGCTGCGCTGCCGATGCTTGTCGCCCGACAGGGCGTGCACGGTCAGTGCTGACAATATATCATACTTGATCGCGGGCGCATTTCGCCCGACCGGTTTTGCAACCTGCATTCCAGTTCTCACCGCTCTGTCTGCCTCAGACGGTTTATACCGCCAACGTCGCGCTGTTTGCCAACGCTTTTCGCCTTGATGTCCTGATTAGCGTCCAATCGGACGATTCTGTCAAGCGGAGTCTGAATTGAAGCCAGGTCCCGGCTTGTCCCAAATCAAAAATCAAAAAAAATATTGGTGAAGTATTGGTGATGGGGGACATACTGGCTGTCCCCTTATTGAGTAGTTTTGTCCCCCCATATGGAGTGGCGTTAGCCTTTATGCCCCCCTAAATCCTGTTTCAAAGCCGGTGAATTCGTCCCGCTCCGAATCATCAGGGCTTCGAATCGGCCAACACGCGCGAGGCCCTTTATTTCTTACCCGTGGGTAAGATCACAGTGTCATCATATTTCCTTTTGCCTAAAGCGCAAATCAAGCGTAAATAGGAAACACATAAAAAATAGCGTCCCAAACGATGAGACTTGAGGCATGTACACGCACGAAGACCTGAACGCATTGCGCAATCAGTCCCTCAAACTGCAGGGCTGGATTCGCCAGCAGACCTTCAGCCCCGAGATGGAGAAGACCCTCCGCCGGTTTTCAAGCTGGGAGGTGTCCGAGCTGATCTTTCGCGTCAATCAATCGACTTTCCGCGGCAAGCTTGCGGCTGACCCATCCCTTCCCGGCGGTGAAGTGGAGCCCGAAGGCCGTCAGCGCTGGTTCAGCCTGGAAGAGGTGAATGAGCTGCGCCGGCGGCTCAAGGTGAACCGCAAGTCGCTGATGCCACCCCGGCCCGTGGGCAAGCGTGCCATCCGAGCTGCGGTAGCCAACTTCAAAGGTGGCGCGGGCAAGTCCACAGTCGCCCTGCACCTGGCCCATGCGGCGGCGCTGGATGGCTATCGCGTGCTGGTGGTGGATTTCGACCCACAAGCGACGCTAAGCCATTCCATGGGTCTGACCGACGTGGCCGAGGACTTCACCGTTTGGGGCATCATGGCTCGAGACCTGATCCGCGAGACCGGGCGGATGAACAGCCGCCCTGCCGCCGCCGAATCCGGAACCGCCCTGCCCCGCCGCGAATTGCCGCCCTCGATCACCGATATGGGGCTTGGTGATCTGCGCATATCGGATTTCATAAAGCAGAGCTCGTGGTCGACCATCGATGTCATTCCCTCCTGCGCCAACGCGGCCTTCGTGGAATTTGCTTCGGCGCAGTACCGGCACCTGAACCCCGAATGGTCGTTCTTTGCCGCCGTGTCACGGTATCTGGATCAGATCCCGGACGATGCTTATGACCTGATCCTGTTCGATTGCCCGCCTGCCATTGGGTATCAGTCGATGAACGCGGTTTTTGCCGCTGACATGCTTTATGTCCCTTCAGGGCCCGGATATTGGGAATACGACTCGACCACCTCCTTCATCGGTCAGTTGGCCGAGGCGTTGGAGGATCTGGCTTATGGCTTCGATAAGACCTTACCCACGGGTAAGATCGGCCTGCCCAAGACGTTCTGCGAGATACGCTTTCTGCTGACCCGGTATGAACCGGGCAACGCGTTGCATTTGGCCATGTTCGATGCGTTCAGGAAAGTGTTCGGTGAGCATGTCGCCGAACATCCGGTGGAAATGACCCGCGCCGTCGAGCAATCCGGTCGCTTCCTGAGTTCGGTCTACGAGATGGATTACCGCGAAATGACGCGGGAAACCTGGCGCCGCGCGCGCTCGACCTTTGATAATGTGTATGAAGAATTCCGGGGCGTGATGCTGTCGGCCTGGGACAAGCTGGAGGGTGACGCATGAGCCGTAAACGCAGAATGTTTGACATCGACATGCCGGCCATGGAGGACATCCCGGTCGGCAAGGTTCCGGACAAGGTGCTTGAGAAACGGCGCGGTCCGATGGCCACGGCAATCTCGGAAAACGCCGACGCCCTGCGCGATCAGCGATCGACCGAAGAAACCATCCGGGCCGAAAACGACCGCTTGGCGCACGAGCTTGTCCGCTTGCGGTCCGAAGGTCTGGTGACCGAACATGTGGCTCTGGTGGACGTGGTCACCGAGAAGCTGACCCGAGACCGCAAGCCCGGCCCTGACCCTGAGCTGGACGAGTTGAAAGACTCAATTCGTGATATCGGCCTGTCGAACCCGATCCGGTTGGAACGTCGTTCCGATGGTCGTTTCGACCTGATCCAGGGCATGCGTCGCCTGTCGGCATATCAGGCGCTGTTCGAGGAGACCGGTGAAGAAATCTATTCCAAAATCCCGGCTGGCATCTCCGACGCGAGTGATTTGAATGACAGTTATCGCCGCATGGTGGATGAGAACCTGATCCGCAAGGATATCTCATTTGCCGAAATGGGGGCGCTGGCCCGGGCCTATGCTGACGATCCGGCCAATGACTGCGCCGATGTCGACAAGGCGGTTGCGATCCTGTTCAAATCCGCCAGCTATACCAAGCGCAGCTATATCCGGTCTTTCGCCAGCTTGCTGATGATGCTGGACAAGGTGCTGATGCATCCCAACGATATTCCGCGCAATTTGGGGGTCGAGTTGAAACGCAAGCTCGACGCCAGTCCGGGCTTGATCCGTCAGGTCAGCACTGCGGTGATGAGTGAACCGGATCGTGACGGCCCGCGTGAAGTGGCAATACTGCGGTCGTTTGTTGAAGCCGAAGGGAGCGTCCCCAAGAGACCGGTCACCGCTTCGGGTGGAAAAACGCGGCGTGCAAAAACCACATTCCAGGTGTCGGGACGGGCAGGGGTTGCGAAATGCTCAGCCTCTAGCGGGCGGCTCGAATTGCGCTATGACCTGGATTTCTCACGCGTCGACCGTGCCCGGCTGGAGCAGGCAATTGCAACTCTGATCGGCGATCTGCAGGAAGAGGACGATCTTACCCACGGGTAAGGTTTTGATATCGAATTCTGCACTGTGACGAACGCCGGGCCAATCGCCCGGCGTTTCCCGTTATCGAAAGTCACCCCAGCAGATTAGTCGCCGGATTTTCTGCGATATCGACATCATCGTAGTATTTCTGCGCCTGTACCATGGAGCGGTGCAGGGACAGGCGCATGGCGGCCTGGATCGGGGCGCCATCCAAAGCGGCTTGCGTCAGGAAGCCCGAGCGCAACCCGTGCGGTGAGGCAAAGCCTTCAGGCAGGCCTGCGAGTTTCAACCGGTGTTTGACGATCTGATAGATCGCATCCGGTGACAGGCGGCGCTTCAGCACCCGATCCGCCTTGGAGACCGGGCGGAACAGGGGGCCGTCGCTGATCTGGCCAACCTCGATCCAATGCACCAACGCCTGCGCGGCGCGGGTTTTCAGCACCAGCCGGGGCGTTTCCCCCTTGGCTGTGGTCTTGGTCTCCAGCAGGGACAGCCAGACCACACCGGATTTGTCGAACTCCTTGAAAGAGACATCTTCCCGCATCAGCCCGGTGATCTCCGACCGACGGCGGCCGCCGCTGGCCCAGCCCAGCATCAGCAGTGCCCGGTCGCGACAATCCCGGCGGGAGCCGCGGCAGGTGGCCAGCAGCTGTTCCAGCACATCGCGGGTGATAGGGTGTTGCGATTTCGGGGCAGGGGGCCGGGCGGCGGCGCGGCGCGCCTTGGCGCGGGCCTGTTTCACCTGTGGCGCGTCAAACGGGCTGGCGAGGTTCTTCATGCGGTGGAAGGCCAACCAGGAGGCGATGCGCCGGTCCAGGGTGGATGGGGCCGGACAGGCCAGCGATCTGCGCAGCCCTTGATCTATCAATGCTTCCGCCGTCCGGCGGGCGCGATCGTCTGGTGCCGCGTCATTCAGATCGCGGGCGTGATCGAGGATGAAGGCCAGCGCGATGTCCTGACGCTCCGGCCACTCAAGCGGCTTCTTGAAGGCCACATTGGCCCACGCCGTGATGTAGAGCAGGTCGCGCTCATAGGCCCGCAGCGTATTGGCCGGCGTGCCGCGGACATAGAGGTCGGTCAGGGCCTCCTGATCCGCCTGGGAGAGGGCCGGGAAAGGGCCGGGAAGGTGTGGGGCAGGAGGCTTCATGGCAGCCAGTCTGTACCTGTTTCCCGGCAAAATCAATCAAACACGATAAGGGGTACTTATCATGTATAATAGGAATTTGATTGCACGACATAAGAAACGAGCAAAAGTGGTGAATTTTGCGCATAGTAAGGTGGGGGGCTCTGGTTATGGGGAATTTTGCGGATCATGTGCGCAACTTCAATCCCATCCAGCGTAGCGGAGGCGGAAGCGAACGACTTGAATCCTAGCATTGGGCGGATCCGGCGTTTGATGAAACGATGGTCTTGTTCAATGAGATTGTTAAGGTACTTCCGATGCAACATCTCAATTGAAATTGGACATCCAAAACTCTTGAGCATGGTGTTGACGGCTTTGATACCAGCAGTGTTGGCGCCGCTCTTGTCGATGACGATCTTTCGTGGAAGGCCATTGCATTCAAGCATTCGAACGAAGAACTTGGTGGCGGCTGGTTTGTTTCGACGTCGTGAAAGCATGAAGCCAAGTGTCTTGCCGTGTTTATCGACGGCTCGGTAGAGATAGACCCGCGCACCTTTAACCTAGATGTAAGTTTTGTCCATCCGCCAGAACCGGTCACACGGTCCCTTGCGCCTGCGCGCGACTTCGGCAATTGCACTAGCGTATTTTGTCACCCACCGGTTCAGCGTCGTGTGATCTACCGCAACGCCACGCTCAGACATGATTTCTTCAAGATCACGATACGACACGCCGTATCGGACGTAGAAGAACACAGCAAAGAGGATCACATCCTTGGGATATTGTGCGCCTTTAAAGGAGATCATGAGCTGGCTTTCTACTAGTTGGGACCGAAAGCCATCCAAACGCTAAACTCAAGCGCGTCAACAGCCAAAACTTTGCAACAGAGCCACAACATTGCAACTGCCGAATATCTTGTGCGGCCAAGCAGCGGAAAGAACTGTCATTCATGCAAATAGCAGCGATGCTCGCGGCGGCAGCTCACAGTTCGCTCAACAAAACCGTCCTTCACTTCATCCGCAACAGCTATCGCCTAGCTGAATTGGTGGACACGGGACCGTGGCATATGAACAGTAAACACAACAGTCGCCTTCCAACGGCTTCAAAACTGTTTTGCACGACTTGCATTCATAGAACCACTGGCAAGCATCCGTTGGCATTTGCTCGGTTTCGCTGCGGCCGCATTTCGGGCAAATCAGGGTGCTTTCTAGGACTACAGTTTGTTTTGTCATAGTCTCACATCTGCATGATCAGGTAATCGTTAATCCGTGCCTCGTTAAACACAACGACCCAAGCCACGCCGGTGATTAGAGTCGTTCCTGCAAGCCGCCATTTCAACGTCGGCAAGGAACCGCGCCGATAAGATACCATCCATGATATCACGACGAGCGCCGTTGACATCGTCAGCACATAGTAACTCGCTGCCGCAACCTTCCCAAAGATTGCCAACCAACTGCCACCCAGCCCCAGTAAAATCATCGTCATGGGCAAAACGCAGCAAGTCGCGACGCCAAGCGCTGATAGCGATCCCAAATAGCTGAGGCTAAGGTACTTCTGCATTCTGTTTCCCTGATGGACTACGTCGCGCGGAGTTGTAGAGACAACAACCACTCGTTTAACTTCTGTAGCCACTACAGGATCAAGACAGGAAATCTCACATGTTTGCGATTGGGGAGGCATCCCGGCAAAGCGGTGTCGGAATTGAAACTATCCGCTACTACGAACGCGAAGGGATCGTGCCGAAACCAGAAAGGGCGTCGAATAATCGACGCATGTACTCTGCGCACGATGTGGGACGGCTTTGTTTTATAAGGAAGTGCCGAGACTTGGGTTTTTCGCTTGCCGATGCAAAGGTGCTTCTCAACCTGTCCGAAGGTGATAGCGAGGATTGCCAATCCGTTAAGGAACTGGCCGAGCTTCATATCTCCAATGTGCGTATGAAGATAAACGAACTAAAGCGATTGGAGGCCGCTCTGAATGAACTTACGGCCAACTGTAACATCGGAAACGTTTCTTGCCCGATGCTTGCGCAGATACGGACCTACTAATGGCACTTTGAGGCTCGCAGTCGCCCTATGCCAACGCAGCATGACCCAAGATTCGGGCCGCACAGAATCTACCGTTCGTTAGAGAGGTCAACTCGTTGATTTAGCAATGTTTCCATCAATCAATGAACATTTGTGCATCGCCACGGTGTTCTTGTAGCGCGCGGTGAATTCGGACAGACAGCCCTACCGGATGAGGTGGGTGGCTCCTGCTCCACCGGCATCGAATGTGCCAAAGTGCAGTTGTCATCGACTGCTAGGAAAGGAGCCACCCAATGA
>NZ_JBQFZU010000034.1:0-41554 GCF_056542405.1 Ruegeria sp. AD11(2025)
TGTAAGCCAGAAAAGATCAGACATGTTCACCGCTCGTTTTCGAACCGTGAATCACGCCGCTATACGGAAATCAATGGGTCCTGAGCCTAACACGCCGCCCCCATTTTATGCTCCCGCAGGCAGTTTGGTTTGTTCTGACTTCCCTTTCGGAAAATCAGGGCTGATTTGTAGGTCAGACAGCGAAGCTGCCTGTTCCAGCTAATCTGCCACGTGGCGAACGCGGGAGGGGGCGAGGCAACGCTATTCGACAGGGGTGGTGCGGCCCGCAGGCAAAACCGAGGACACGGCCCTGTCTAAAAAGGTTGCCAGAGGGGGAGGGCCGCGCCCTCACCCTGACGGCCAGGGGCGTTTGGCTTGTCCAAATCCCGCTGGCCCACGAAAGGAAGGTGATGGGGAAGAGGGCTTGCCGCTATTTGCGATTGAATCCATCTGTCAAACTTCAAAAAGTAATAGTGGCCACCAGACAGACCTTCGCCGCGTTTGCAGTGCCAAGCACTGCAGATGACTGCTGCGCGCAGAATGCGGACTTTGCAAAGTCTAATGGTGTACGAAGAATGGGCGTTCTCAACATGGCCTGACGCGTTGGTCGATGAAGACTTAGGCGTGTCGCAAATCTGCGGCACTAATACCGCTCCATTGCTTCCAACAATTGTACAACGTCTTGCGCGGTCCGTATCCTTTGGGCGCGTCGCGCCACCGTAAGCCACTGCGATTGATGAAGATAATTCCACTCAGCACGCGCTTATCGCCAACACGAGGCTTGCCGTGGGACTTTGGAAAGAAAGGTGCAGGCCGCGCCATTTGCGCGTCGTTCAACCAGAATAGATCAGACATGTTCACCGCTCGTTTCTTGAATCGTGAAGCTCACAACCAATCGGAAATCAATGGGTCCTGAACCTAAAAGGCTATTGTCCTTGTCAATCCGTCCGAGAATTCGCAATCGACAAACCAGTCATTGCCCGATGAACGCACGGAGACGAATGTCGGACCGTCACCGGCCACCGGCCTTTCAGTTTTCACAACGCAGGAGAACTGATCACCTGCCAAATCGAATGTGAACGTTTCCTGATCGGCAGTGTCCTCCTCCAGGGAATTCGCGAAAGGAAACGGTGCCCACAGCGCGGATGTGTGAACAGATGCAAAACGCGCGACCTGCTGATTTTGTGCGTTGAAGATATCGCCGGTGGCCAGACAGGCGCGATGTTCGTCCCCGGACAGAAACACGATATGTTTGATCTGATTTTTTGCGATATGGTCCAAGACTTCACGCATTGAAGCAAGATAACCGTCCCATCCATCCGAGTGAATGGCGCTGAGGTTGTCGGGGTGCAGCCGGGTGTCCCGCTGAATAGCGCGACGATGTCGTGGCAGAAACATCGATGGCGTCACAATGAATTTTACACCGTTGCCCTGGTCCATCCAGCCTTTGAGATTTGTCATCGCCGACCTATCGGCAAGTTCCGCGTTCGCAAGGTCACCCACAGCCCGCCGCGTTCTGTCGGTTCGGGTATTCAGCAGGAAGAAGCGTGCGTTGCCGTGTTCGAAGTCTTGACGGTTCCAATGCAATCCGTGTTGGTATTTTTTGTATGCGCACATTGCTTCCTTGAACCAATCCGATTGCTTGTCATTCACTCCGGTCCTGGGTTCCCAATTGTCCACGATTTCATGGTCGTCCAGCAACATATAGGATGGTACCGACCGAAGCGCCTTGCGCACCGTTGGGGCTCTTAACCAATTCTCGTACGGGGTCCGGTAGCGGTCGTTGATGTCCCGTGGATCAAACAGACCGGCGGTCGCATCGACATAAACCTGATCTCCGACCAGAAGACTGAAGCGCGGCGGCGTGGCAGAGTTTGCCAGCCGTTCGGCCAGCGTCCCGTAGGAATTGTAGGTCACTGGCTTGTCCAGCAACCCTGCCGGATACTGACACGATCCGAACATAAAGCGCGTTTGCTCATTACCGTCGGGCAATTTCCAATCGGGAATGACACCATCCAGTATGATATCGTCCTGATCCTGAAGCTGATCGAACACCGCATCTGCAACTGCCTGGTTGGACGCGAACTCCAATTCTGATACCGTCACGTCCCGCATGCCGGTATCAGACCTCGGGTCAACTGCAACCCTGTTCACATCCCGTCGACCACGCAGGGTGAGACCCGACCCGTAAGTCTCGTCCGTGGGTCTTGTCAAACTGGCCCCTCGGAGCAGCGACCTTGAAACCGCCTTGCGGGTGTTTACGAACCGTTCGAGATCGAATTCTTCCGGTGCTGCGCGCGTAGGCTTACCGTCACGGCCGAACTTGAACACGTGATCCTGGCGATTGTCGTCTCGTTGAACAAAGTAATATTGGCGGCCCGCAGCCGGCGCCAATACATCGGCCTCGTCATATGCGATCAACACCAATGTGGCGTTGCCCGGTTTTTCAGAATTGAATCCCGGCATGAATTCCTGCTTGGGAACCTCGAAAACGGCCCAGCCGTCCTTCGCGAATTCCTGTTCAGGGTACACAACCATCGACAACAGCAGATAGTCTTCGTCCCAATCATCGGTTTGCGTGTCAGGTCGCAGTATCCGGTCATCTGTTACTTGAACCCGCAACAACACAATGCTTTCAGGTTTTCTATGCGATGGCGCTGCGCCGATCCGCGCAATATAACCCGGCGTCGTGGCGGCCTCAGGAGTCTCAAGTGTCATGACCGGCCCGATCCAGGGGGGATGGACCACTTTATCGGTGTTGCGTTTACCCTTATGGGGCGGCAGGTCCAGGTCCAGGAACGTGCGGATATGTTCAAATGTGGTCAACCTGTCCGCGCCGATCAGAGCGTCCTGGTGCCCTGCGTGCTCGACGATCTCCGGCATAAGATATTGAATCCCGGCGTCATGCAGAATTTTTTTCATTCTGTCGACGGTAACGGGATCAGACAGCCCGTTTTCGCCACCATGCACGCTGAAGGTCGGAATATCACTCCAAGTTGTGTCGAAATTTTCCCGCGAAACCCATTTGTTCCGGCCCCGAAAATCCGTCATCATATCATTTCGGGCATAGTGCAGGGTGGAACTGACAGTCCGAATGCTCAACGCTCCGAAATGTTCGTCTATAAACTCCAGGACTCCGGGGTCCATCTTGGCTGCGTTGAAGTCGCGCCCGTACAGCGCATCCATCCGGTGCCGCGTTCTGGTCCAGGGCGTGCGTTTCCAGGGTATCACGGGGTTTTCGATATCGAACTCATCGACGGGGTATGGCAACGTTGCCAGCACTCGGTCCAGTATGTCGTCCGCCAGGGACCGGGGGTCAGGGCGAAACTGGTAGTTGTCAGGTAGTAGCCCGACCAAATATTTCATGATATAGCCACGCAGAATATTGATCGGGGAAAACACCACAAGGGGTCCAACCTGCGTGAACGCCACGCGCCGGACCTTTGTGAACAGATCATCCGGGCCGGGCGGGTCCGATGCCGAGCCCAGGATCGCCATACTGCACACGACCGTCCCCATACAATGCGCCACCACATCGACCTGCTGCGCCTCGGTGACCTCGATCGCCTTGTTGATCACATAATGAACGTCATTCGCGGCGATCTGGTCGAAACTCCAGGGTACGGTCGCCGTTGTTTCGCGAAAATACGGGCTGGTGCGAAGATCAGCGATCAGAACCTCCCGCCCGCTTTCCCACAGGTGGCTGGCAAAGTTCGGATTGACCGCGTGATGTGCAAATGTGGTGCCACCGGCGCTGTAGCCGTGGAACATGACCACCGGAGGCCTTGTGGCATTTGGGTTGGGGTAGCGGGTGATCCGAACCTTCCCCTCGATTGGGCCAAGCGATTTGTCGAGATCCGGCACTTCGGCCCCAATTTGGCCACCGTCACAAAACACGTCAGCGTTCACGGTTGTACCATCTGACAGCCTGAGTTGATCCGGCGGCGCGAAGTCGATCACCTTGCTGTCATCATTCGTATCCGGAGCCCGGAAACTCCAGATATGAATGCCAAGCAGCAGACGTAAGAAATAGCCGACAAATCCGGTAATGTCCGAAATCGCGGTCATGGCATCCGACTGCTTTGTAATCCGGAACAGCGGAACGCCGATCCGCGCAAGATATACCATATCCAGATTTAGGACACGCGGTCCGCGTCTGTTGAGCCCCGGGAAGTCTTCCAGCGTCACGTCCATCAATTGCCGCCACGGGTTGCCGCGACGGTTGTATGTGAACCGTTTGACACCTCGAATGCGATTTCCGCCAAGTTGAATTTCGGACCCCGAAACTGCGGGACCAATCTTTAATCTGTAAACCAGTTTCCTGACTTCACCGGCCTTGCTGGCGATGGCGATCCCGGATTTGATCCGGCTAAGAAGCCCCGGTCCGGACCCGCCTGTGTGATCTTCGAAGGTCGCCTGGTAGATGTCCCGCAAACCCCGGTTCAGCAACCATGCCTTGCCCGCCCTCCAGATCCGCCCCGTGGGCCAGCTGCTTTCGCGCTCCAGAACTTTGAGGTGGCCGGTCAGTGGCGCGCGAAGGATCGCTATGGCGTCAAGCTCCCGCTCGCGCCACATAGGAGGGCTCCATGTCTTGCTGAGTGGTTCCCAGTCATCCTTCCGGAATATCCGGATTTCGCTTCGGGTCAGCGGGTCCAGTTCGTCCTCGGAAAGAACAAGCGTGCAATCCCCCTGAGCCCCCGGATTCAAGTCCTGAACCGGTTTGGGCTTAAACCGCAACGTCAGCTCGGCAATGTACTGATCTGGTGATCCTCCGTCAGGGGTCAACTCCACAGGTCCGGAAAGACGTTCGATCACCTCGACTTCGGTCGGCTGCGGTGCAGCCGCCCTGTCGGTCTCGCGAAAGACCGGCCGCTCGAAAGGCTGTGTATCGACCGCGACGTCAGGTTTGGCCCCTAACGACCATTGCACCGCCAGTTCCTCGGCCGCGCGCAGGGCCAGTGCGGCAATTGTCAGTGCCGGGTTTGTCCCCAACGCGGTGGGCACGATCGAACCATCCAGAACGACAAGATCATCGTAAACGCTGTTCGAGGTTTCAGACCTGAAGACCTGCCCGAGATGGTTGACCACCCCATGTGTCCCGCTGTCGGCCATGTTCAGACCGCCCAGTGGATGCACGGTTGTAACTGGGCCTGTCTGATCCCCGACCAGAAAATCCATATCCTTGGGCAAGGGCCGCCAGGCAGGATTTGCGATCAACCGCCCTCCCGTGTCGGTGGTCAATTTGGATAATTCGGTTATCTCCTTCTCAAAAATCTCTGGTTCGGCATCGGTCGGCCATCTCATGACGGCGGTGCCATCGACCTCGGTGTCATTCCATTCGACCTTGAATTCAATCGAACCCTGCGCCCCGTCGTCGCCCATAATGGCAAACGCGGCGGTTTTCTTGATGTGTGGCGGCGGCACCGCGTACCCATCGTCGGTCGGAAATCCATCGGAATGGATCGACCTGTCAATGTCTTGCAACCCCTGAAGGGCATTGACAGAACCGAACACCTCATTGAATGCAAGGCGCAACGACGCGGGGACCGAAATTTCTTCGATCAGAATGCCCTTGGCATCCCGCAGATCGATGATGCCGGTGATCGTCGGACCAATAGCGCGCTGAGACGGTTGCACGCTTTCATCGGCTACATTGTTCACAACCGTATCGGTCGCAAAATCCACCGCCAGCATGTCGCCGTTGGTCGAGCATCCCTGCCCAATATTTTTGGCTGAAACAGCCAACCCGCCTTCGCCGGAGCGTTCGAGAATTTCGTTCGATCCCAACGTCCCCGCCGCAAGTATGACCTTGTCGGCCCGGATCTTCACGACCGCACCATCCCTGAGCCGCAGGCTCTTGTCGGTGTAAACCGTGTTGACCACCCAACTGGTGTCGTCCTTCGACACGAAGAGCACGGTTGCGCCGCTGAATATTTCCGCGCCAGCCTGATGGGCAGTCGCCAACAAGCTCAGATCCAGCGATTCCTTGGCTCCGAAATTGCATCCCGTCGCACAATCCCCGCATTGCAGGCATTTATTCAGCCTGACGCCGGCACAATTGACGCGGTCTTTCATGGCAACGGTTATTGCCGCCGACCTGAACGTCGCATGCGGGGCGATATCTTCCAACGCCTGGTGTTTGAGCGGTACTCCGTCGGGGTGGTTGTCGATTTTGTTCGGCACTCCGTCCACATGCGCGCCCAGCTTTTTCATGGCTCTGGTATAGAAAGGTTCCAACGTCGTGAGGTCGGACACTTCCGCAGGCCAGCCATTCTGGAAAACGCCTGGCTTCGGCGTCTCCATGACGCCGGCATTGATCAGGGACCCGCCGCCAACGCCGTTGGCGACGACCGTGTTGACCTCGGGGCCGAGCCGTAAGTCGAACAGCCCCTGCCGGTTCCCGTCCCGCCGAACGTGTTTGGCCAGCTCACCCAGCCCGGTCGGAAACGCGCCAGGCAGATATTCGTTCCCGCGTTCCAGAACCGCAACCTTTGCGGTGTCAGTCCCAATCGTGCGCCCGGCCAGAACCGCCGCGGCCATGGCCCCGCCATAGCCGCTACCGATGATCAGCACATCGAAATGCACGTCGGTGGGATTGGAGCGAACACGATCAACCAGCCTTTCAAATCCTTGCGAAATCCAGGCGGTGCGTGAGACAGAGTCGAAATCAGTCATGGCAAATGGTCCAGCCGGCCCGAATACGGGGAAACCATTCGATAGGCGCTCCGGGCCGTGGAACGCGCCATCGGTGAACCACCGGGGCTGAATGTGGCGGACGACGTTCAATTATGCGTGCCATCCCCCCAGGGCACTTCAATATTGTCACTCTAGCATATCCTGGCGTGAATTTCCCAAGGTCCGGCGGGATGGCGGGTTAAACGGGAAGACCCGCCCGTAAATCCCGCTTTTCGTTTTTAGAGGAAAATGTGCGACAATCCTCGATAAGGCGAGTGCCCAAACGAGCCGGATCAGAGGTTGCGTCGCCTGCGCACTGTCCGGTCAGTTTGGCGTTTGAACAGTGTCCCGACCTCACGGAGATCGGATTTGGACGTTTCATTGCAATCACTTGGCGGTTTACTGCCACTACATCTTCTGCGACAGCTTCATGGCGCCGATGGGGCAAGACCCAGTTTCGTCAGGTTATCCGGTGCGGCATTGCTGATTGATGTGTCGCGGTACACGGCGCTGGTCGAAAGCCTGTCCCATCGCGGCCAGTCCGGGATGGAGCAAATCCCGAAAACGCTGGACCAGCCTTACAGCCTGTGCGTGGAACAGATCGTGTCCCGCGGCGGTGATGTCTATCGCTTTACCGGCGACTCCATTCTGGCCTTTTGGCTGAACACGCCCGGCAATCCGACGCGGGCGGTGCGTGATGCCGCCGCATGCGCCGAGGTCATTTGTCGAAATCCGCGGGCCGGAACCGACACTGATGACAGCTCGGTTCAGCCCGAGTTTCACGCAGGTCTGGGCTGCGGAGATATCTGGATTGCAGCCCTGAGCGGTGACCCCCACTGGCAGCTCCTCGCGGGCGGCAATGCCTGTTCACAGGCATCGGACGCGCTTGGGCGCGCGGGCGCGCGTCAGGTACAACTCTCCGCCGAGGCAAACGCCGCTCTGACGAATAATGACAGCGTTGTGCAAGACGCCGCCGCAACAACCGCGGCAGAGAAAGCCAGCGGTCCGTCCGAAGAATGGGTAAAGGGATTCCTTCCCCCAAGGATATGCCATCTGCTGGAACGACTTCGGGAAAATGCACCTCAGGACGCGGCGGGGCTGGAAAATGCGCTGAGTGCGTTCAGAGCGCTGGCCGAAATTCGTCCCATGACCGTGGTATTCATCCGCGTCTATCTGCGCTCGTCCGATATTTTGGACGTGTTTCCAACCCTGCAGACGCTGTGCCTCGAAATTCAGTCCGAACTCAATCATCGGGACGGTCCGACGGCTGACTTCATCATGGATAAGGATGGGCTGACCTGTCTTGCGGCTTTTGGAGAAACCGGGTCCTTTCATCGCGATGACCCCCAACGGGCGCTGGATTTCGCAATTGCAATCGAAAACGCCGCGCACCGATTGGAACTGAAGGCATCAATCGGCGTGGCAACAGGCGATGTTCTGCACCAGATCGTCGGCAATACCCGTCATTTGGAACCCATCCTCTTTGGCCAGCCGGTCAACCGCGCGGCGCGTCTGATGAACAAGGCGCTGGATGGTGTCCATTGCGATTCCCAAACTCAGAGAGTGACGCGGGATCAATTCAACTTCCAGGAAAGCGAGGCGCTGCAACTGGCCGGTTTGGGGCAACTTGTTCCCGTATTTCGTCCGGTTGAACGTCAAGTTACCAGTCGCAGTCAAACCGGATTGATCGGGCGAGCGGACGAGTTGACCTGGCTTTTGAAAGCTCATGAAGAGGTCAAGTCCGGAGCGAAGAGACTGGTCGCGGTACTTGGGGAACCCGGCATTGGAAAAACCACGCTGATCAATGCGTTCGCGCGCAACTTGAGCATTGAAACAGGTGAAGTCGTTGTTGCACATGCCGAACGGGATGATCGGCGCACGTCGATGCTCGTGTGGCGCAGGGTGTTGGCCGGTCTTCTGAAGATGGATGACGACAATTCGGGACTTGAGGTTTACAATGCCATCCGCGACCGCATTCCCGATGCCTCTGATCTTGCTGACCGTTTGCCTCTGTTGGGTGATCTCCTGGCCGCCGAACAGCCTGAAACTGCAAGTACGCTTCATCTGAAAGGGGCTAACAGAGTCGACGCGGCGATGCGCCTTGTCGGCGAAGTCATCAACGTCTTAGTTCCCCGTCCCTTCACCCTGGTTCTGGAAGACAGCCAGTGGCTCGATTCCGCTTCATGGCGGCTGCTGGAGTGGATTTTTGGGTCTCTAGACTCAATTTTGGTTGTTCTGTGTGTCCGCGTTGGCGAAATGCCGAAGCAGCTCGACTCTTTATACAAGCGCGCGGAAAGAATCGATGCGGGGCTTGGTTCGGAAGAAAATGATCTTGCCTGGTATTTTCGCCCGCTCCAGGTCAGAGAGCTTGACGATGTCTCGGTCAAAAGACTGATGGATCGAATCTTGGATGATGTCCCTCCGCATGACGATGTCGCCCAGAGAATTGCGGAGCTGGCAGGTGGCAATCCGCTTTTTGTGGAAGAAATCACGCTCACGCTGAAGAACCAGGGACTGATTTCGATCCGCGACGGGTGTTGGCAATCAATCCTGCCATTGACCGATCTCGCCTTCTTCGAAGGAGTCGAGAAGGTCATTCGTGAACGGGTTGATCGATTGGATCAGAGATCGCGAAGCGCTCTGGAGGCCGCTTCCGTAGTTGGGCGCTCTTTCGCAATCAAGCCGCTCGAAGCTCTGCTGGGATTTGAACCAACCGATATCATCAATCACCTGACGGACGCTCAGTTAATACGCCGAAGGAAGAACAGAGGGTTCGAGTTCCGTCATGATCAAATCCGAGATGTCGTCTACCAATCGATTCCAAGTGAACGCAGACGAGCGCTGCATAGATCCCTTGCCCTTTTGCTTGAAGCCGAACATCCCGATGCCGAAGGTCGAAACCTTCCCGCCTTGGTCCAGCATTTTGAAGCGGCCGGGCTTGCAGATCATGCGGTCAAATATGCAGATATCGCCGCCACAAATGCGCTGCGTACCGGAGCCTATCGCGAGGTTGAATCCTTCATTTCAATTTGTCTGGAACACAAACCGCATCGACGCGGCCGGAGGCAAAATGACCAATTGAGATTAGTTCGTTGGCGCCGACAACTTGCGGAAGCACATTATGGTCGCGGAGATATTCAGGCCCAGGGCAAAGCGATCCGGCAAGCACTGGATGCGGCCGGGGAAAAAATACCGAATACCAAGATCTCGACTGTCTTTTGCCTCGTTGAACGAGGTTTTCGCATAGTTGCGCGTCAATATTTGCCGCTGTCCCGCAATTATGTTGTGACATCAAAAAAGTCGGATTGGGATGGCGAAATAGCGCGCTGTCTGAACCAGGCCGCAACGGTAGATTATTTCGAACTGCGCTTCGTCCAGGGAATGTGCAACCTTCTGGGCGCTGTTAACCGGTCAGAGAATACGGGAATTTCGGTAGAAACCGTGTTGTCCAACTGCCAACTCGCCGCTGGTCTGGGCATGATGGGTTGGCGGACCCTGAATGCCAGGCTGATGAATCGTGCGGAACAAGTAGCGATTAAGCTGGACGATCCGTCTTTGCATGCACACGTATGTACCTTGGATGCCCTTTGGCGGCTAGGTTTCTGCGAATGGGATAAAGTCGACGAACGGCTTGAGATGGCGCAGGCTCTTGCCGTGAAATCAGGGGATCAGTTGCGATGGTGTAACGCACAGGGAATTCGTTTCTGGTCGCAATATTATCGAGGCAATCTGAGCGCCTTGGAAGAAACCGCATATCTGTTGCTGCTGAGGGCCCAGAATGCCGGCAATATCCAGCAGGAAGTTTGGGCACTGAGGTGCAAGGCCCTTTGCCTTCTGCATATCGAGAGGCCGCGCGAAGCTGTGGATATTTTGCGCTTAACCACGTCCGGCATGTCTGGCTCTGTTGATTTGGCGGCCCAGATTTCTGCCGTAGGCGCCCTAGCGCTGGCGCTTACGCGCATCGGGAACCAATCGGAAGGTTTTGATGCCGCCGCTGCGACCCTGAAACTGCTGGACAAGATGCGCCGACCGTCATCTCACAGTGTAATTGTCGGTATTTCCAGCGTGCTGGAAGTGCTTCTGCGCGGGCGCGAAACGGGGTTTTCCGATCGGTACGAAGACTGGAACAGTCTGGAAAAAAGCGCTCTGTCCAAAATGGAAGACTACAGCAAAGCCTTTTCTGTCGGAAAAGCGCAGCTTGGTATGTGGCGGGGCACAAGTCACAGGCTGGATGGAAAATACAACCTTGCCATGGCCGAATGGGCGCAGGCGAAGCAGTGGGCAGATACGCATGAGTTGCGCAAGGACTCGGCTTTGATCGCTGCGGAAATCAGGCGGTGGCAGAACGATAGACAGGAATTCTGATACGGGGCGCTGATGCCATGCAGACCACCCTACATGCTGGACTAGTAGTGCTTGATGTATGGGTCAGAATTGAATGACGTGATTCATGGATTTGTTGAGGTTTCGGCTGCTGATTGAGTCATAGCGTCAGTGATGCTCCACACTTAAGAAAGTGGCGATGCGTGAAAAACACAATAAAAACGAATGCTTGACTTGACTCTGATGCGCCTAAATTTTTGGCAATCCCTTAACAATCGAAATCCCGCAACATTTCCCGCAACATGTCAGCTCTCTTTGTTGTCTTAGTTGCGTTTTGTGATTGGGTGGCTTTGTTGCACAACTCAGGTTCTGGCCGCAGGTCCCCTTTTCCTGGACGAACTTATCCGAGGGGTTCTGTGACGGGTACGCCGAGAGCGGTGTAGCGGTTCAGGACGGCGACGCGTACCTGGATTTCGGCAACCTGTCGGTCGAAGCCCCTCGCCATGAGATTCTGACCTAGCAGTTTCATACAATGCATCTTGGTCTCGACACGGCTTCGGCGGTGGTAGCCGACATACTATGACCTGCCCCCCGAGGCTCCCTCGTTCGTAGCGAGAGTCTGCGTTTCTGGTTTTCATAGTTCTGTTCGTCGGTTTGGACAAGCGTGTAAGGCGCGGCAAACAACCGTCTGACAGTTTGAGCCACCAACAGCTCGATGCTTTTTCCTGGGCGGAAATTCGCGCTGTTGTAGGCCAGTGCGGGGGCTTCTATTACTGAACGATAGCTTCACGTTCAGTACGGCAAGCGCTTTTGAGAGAAGATCATGACTGACACCATCATTGCGCGGCGAGCGAGCGGCGTTCCCGGGAATTATTCTCGGAGCATTGTGGGTGTCGGCAAAGCGATATCAACGCAAGAATGGCTTCGCAGCACACCCCAATTACTCCAGATAGGTTTTGAACCATTCAATTGTGCGGTCCCAGGCCAGGTTTGCCATTTCCTCGTCATAGCGTGGCGTGCTGTCATTATGAAAACCGTGGTTGGCGTTTTCGTAGATATAGGCCTCGTATACCTTGTCGTTGGCCTGCAGGGCGGCCTCAAAATCTGGCCAGCCCGCGTTGATGCGTTCGTCAAGCTCTCCCATCTGAACAAGCAACGGCGCCTGAATTTTGGCCACATCCTCGGCCGCTGGCTGGCGCCCGTAGAACGGGACACCAGCGGCCAGTTCGGGATAGGCTACGGCAATTGCGCTGACCACACCGCCGCCGTAGCAGAAACCAACAGCGCCGACCTTTCCAGTGCAATCATCTCGGTTCAATAGGTATTCAAATCCATTGAAGAAATCGTTCATCAATTCGACTTGGTCCACTGTCTTTTGCAGCTCGCGCCCATCCGCGTCGTTGCCTGGGTATCCTCCCACTGACGTCAGACCGTCGGGGGCCAGTGCCATAAACCCGGCCTTCGCCAATCGGCGCGCCACATCTTCGATGTAGGGGTTAAGGCCGCGGTTTTCGTGGATTACCAATACCGCGGGCAGGGGCTCTTCAACGCCGGCGGGTCGGACAAGGTAGCCGCGAACATCACCGGTTCCATTCGGTGAAGGGTAGGTGATGTAGTCCGCGTGGATATCGGGATCGTTGAACGACACTTGCTGAGCCATCGCGTAGTTCGGGCTGAGCATGTTCAGCAGCGCGACCGCTGTCACGCCGCCGACCGCGAACTTGCCGGCGCGATCCAGGAATTGGCGCTTGGTGATCTTGCCGTGCGCGTAAAAGTCATACAGGTCCAGAAGCTCCTGGTCGAAGTCTTTTGCCGTCATGCGAGTCATTGTGGATCTCCTAATGAGTTTGGCAGTCTGAAGGGTGGGTAGTATCCGATCTGAAGGTCTTGATTTAATTGAGCGTCTGGATGGGCTTCCTAAGATACCGCCGGTGACAGTTCCTTGTTCGCGTACCGTTCGCGCAGCACGTTCTTTTGAACTTTTCCCATAGTGTTTCGTGGCAATTCCGGGACAAGTTCGTAGCGGCGCGGATGCTTAAAGCGCGACAGCTTGTCCCTGATGGTCCCCGCAATCCGATCCGTGTCAAGTTTTTCGCCTGGCTCTGCGACCAGAGCGGCGATGATTGCTTCACCGAAGTCGTTGTCGGGGACGCCGAAAACCGCCGATTCCAGAACACCGTCGATGTCGTTCAGGATGTCTTCAATTTCTTTGGGATAGACGTTGTAACCACCAGTAATGATAAGGTCTTTTGACCTGCCCACTATCGACAGATAGCTATCCTTACTGTACTGGCCCAAGTCCCCGGTGATGAAAAACCCGTTCTCTCGCAGTTCTTCGGCGGTTTTCTCGGGCATCTGCCAATAGCCTTTGAACACGTTGGGGCCGCGAACTTCGATCATTCCAACCTCGCCTTGGGCCAATGGCTCTCCGGTTTCAGGGTTGGTCACGATCACCTCGGTGCCGGGTAGCGCCATGCCAACAGTTCCCGCGCGACGCTCACCACTGCAAGGATTAGAGGTGTTCATGTTCGTTTCGGTCATGCCGTAGCGCTCAAGGATACGGTGTCCGGTCCGCGTTTCGAACGCCCCTTGTGTTTCGGCCAGCAATGGGGCTGAACCGGAAATAAACAGACGCATGGTCCCCGTGACCTCTTTGGTGAAACCTTCATCCGCTAGCAATCTGGTGTAGAAAGTGGGTACACCCATCAGAAGGGTCGAGCGCGGCAATTCCTCCAAGATCAAGCCAACGTCGAATTTTTCCATCAGCCGAACTTCGGAACCGGCAAGGAGTGATGTGTTCATCGCCACGAACAGACCGTGCGTATGAAAGATCGGCAGTGCGTGAATCAAGCGATCGTCGTTTGTAATCCCCCACAGATCAACGAGAGCATGGGCGTTGGATAGCAGGTTTTGATGGCTCAGCATTGCGCCCTTTGAGCGGCCTGTGGTGCCTGACGTATACAGCAACGCCGCAAGGTCGTCCGGTGCGCGATCCACGGTTTCGAATATGGCGGGCTGCGCGTCTGCCTCAAGGCTCAGGCTCGGAGTATCGCCGCCGAGGGTCAGCAGCTTGGCGCCAGATCGGGTCGCCAGTTTTCCGATTTCAGCCTCGTCTTTGCCGTCGCAGACGACCATCGCAGGTTGGGCATCAGAGATGAAATACTCCAGCTCTGGCAATGTGTAAGCAGTGTTAAGCGGCAGGTAGACTGCACCTGCCTGAACCGAAGCGGCGTAGAGCGCAATCGTATCGGCCAACTTGGGGGCTTGCACAACGATGCGATCGCCGGGGGAAACTCCGTTGATATGCAAAACATGCGCGATCTGCGCCGCACGCTTCAAAAACGCGTGGTAGGACACCACTTGGCCATCATCGAGTTCCAGGAACGGAGCCTCGTTTCCTTCATGGTGAGCAAACAAACTATCGTAGAGGGTATTTCTCACTCTGTATGTTCCCTTGGCTTGGCAGCAAGTGCGGCGGTTGATGCCGCGCGAACTGAACGCGAGGCTTCGATTGTCGCGTGTGTTGCGAATTCTTCGTGATGACGTTCTGTTTTGTTCAAATCATAAAGGTAGTTGACCATCGCACCGCCGGATTGTGATCGTCCGTTTGGCGATAAATCGGCTTCGGCGTGCAGCTCATGCAACTCGGCACCATTGCCAAGGTGGAAGCGGGCCACGGGATCCAGCGGCATCCCATCCTCGCGCTTGGCGAACAACAGGTATCGGGCGGCCATCGCGCGCAAATCTTGTGGCGAGGTTGTTGCCTCAAGCACGGCCTCGGCGGCGTGGCCGTGCTCAGGGTGTTCTGTCTCGCCCGCCAACCAACGGTTAAGCCCTGGTATTGGCGACAAGGTCACAAAGGTATCAATCCCCTGAAGCTCTCGCGACAGCTCGGTCACAACCTGTTTGATCAACAGGTTTCCAAAGCTGATACCCATTAAACCCTTCTGGCAATTTGAAATGGAATAGAACGCCGCGACTTTTGCTTGTTCGGCTTGGATCGGTTCCCGACCTTCCGACAAAAGCGCATCAATTGCGTCTGGAACTTCAGCCGTCAGAGCAACTTCGACAAAAATCAGCGGTTCATCCGGCATCGAAGGATGGAAGAACGCAAAGCAACGACGATCCGGCGGATAGAGCCTGCGTCGCAGATCGTCCAGATCGTTGATCTGATGGACTGCCTCATAGGTAACGATCTTGTCCAGAACGCGGGCTGGGGTATCCCAACTGATTTGCTTGAGGACAAGAAAGCCCCGATTGAACCAGCTCCGCAACAAATGGATGAAATCAATATCTGTTCGTTTGAGCTCGGGGTTGGATTTGAGAAAGCGCAACAGGTCAACGCGCATTGATACGAGTTCTTGTGTCGCGCCGGAAGGTTGGTTCAATCGGCGCAACAACTCTTGCCGTCTGGGTTCCGCAACGTCACTAAGCTTTTGATATAAATCGACACTTCGGCCCTTGGCATAGAGGCTTGCCACTTCGGCAAGCTGATCCGCGTCCAGCTCAAGTTGGTCATTCAAATAGGCGAAAAACTCCAATTTCTCGGGGTCTTCCAAGGTTTGGTAGCGATCAAGAATTGTGGAGGCGAGGGTGAAACCCGATACTTCGCCTTCGGTGGACAACAAGGCCTCACAAAGCTCTACAATTGATCGGTTGTCATCGTTGCCGCGCCTTTTGCCGGGACGGTCGAACAGCTGATTCAGCAGATCGCCCAGAAACCAGTTCCGCTGCATTTCAGGACTCCATCTGACTGCTCAGGTACTCACCCGTTCGGCGGTAGTGGTTGAGCAAGTGCCGGGTTGCGCTGTCCACGTCGTGGTCGAGTGCGGCATCTAGAATTTGCTGGTGTTCGGCAGCGATATCGCGCTTTTTGTAACTTGGCCCTCCCGCTGCCAGATACCGGTAGCGAATGTTGAGGTCGTAAAGCTGCGAGCAATACCGTAGCAGCAACGGCAGTTTTGCATTTTCCAACAAAGCCATATGAAACGCTTTGTGGGCGTCTTCGAAGTCAGGTGCACCTTTTTGACCGGCCTTTTTCATATGGTGATGACGCAAGACAAGCCTGTCCTCCCAAGCTCCGTCTGCATTGGAGATGGAAGCGCGGAGCGCTGTTTCCTCGAGGTTGCATCGCAGCAATAGTATTTCCTCGAAGTTGGCTTTGCTGACTGGCGCTGCTCGAAATCCGCGCTGATCGATCCGTTCGACCAGCATGTCAGAGGTCAGTAGGCTAAGCGCTTCGCGAACCGGGCTTGCGCCGGTGTCCAGAAGACCACGGAGTTGTTCGATCTTAAGCTTCTGCCCGGGAGGCAACTCGCCTGTGAGGATCATATCGCGCAGCCTTCGATACGCACCATGAGTGGCCGATTTCTCTTTGCCCTCGGTATCAAGCATGACGTCCATATCCGACTTTTCCTCTTTGAATGCGCAATCTTTGAAGTGCTTTTAACTGAGGGCGCTTGTTCCGGTCGATAGGCCGACTGAGAGGTTCAGAGAGCCTTCGTTGATCATCCAGCGCCGAAGCACAAAACTGCGCGCCCCGCTCTTATGCATCGGATCGTCCTCGGCCAGCTTTCGAGCGGCCTCAAGGCTGTCGGCGCGGTAGATGATCAGGCCCATTCCCTGCATGTGCTCACCGGTTTCATCCGACATTGGCCCGGCAAAAGCCAGCCGACCCGAACGTTCAAGTTGCGCCTGATATGCCAGGTGACCGGGCAGTGAAGCCTTCACATCTTCGGGCGCTTTGGCTGGTGTGCTGTGAGCAACATAAAGCTCCAAAGCCAATGCGCCACGGTTCTTTGCTTCTGATTTGTAGTCCGTCCAAGCGACCATTAGCACTCTCCAAAAATATCGATATTATTTGACATATTTCAAAATAGTCGGCAAAAATCAAGCGAACTGATATGGATGGTGAAAATGAAATACCTGGTGGGAGAGACTTCGGAAGGCACTGCGGTTTTTGCCGTAAGTGACGAAAATGCAGTAAATTTAACGTCTTTAGACTCTGGCGTTGGCACAGATCTGATGGGACTGATTGCCAATCCGGGTTTGAGCGACTCACTCGCCGATAAAATCTCGGCAGCGGTGTCTGTGCCAGTCTCGACTATCACCCCGGCTTTGCCAGTGGCCGACCCCGGCACGATTATTTGCATGGGATTGAACTATACCGACCACATCAAAGAAGGTGGATACGATACCCCCGAGTACCCTACGCTGTTCATGCGTGGAAAGAACTCAATCATGGCGGCTGGAAAACCCATGGTGCGACCGGCGGCTTCCGAGCTTTTCGACTACGAAGCGGAACTGATGCTGATCGTTGGGAAGCGCGGTCGTCATATCTCGGAAGAAGACGCGCTGGACCATGTGTTTGGTTATACTGTTTTCAACGATGGGTCGGTGCGGGACTATCAGCGCAAGACGGTTCAGTGGACGCCGGGCAAGAACTTTGACGACACCGGAGCAATTGGTCCTTTCACGGTTACCCCGGATGAGTTGCCCGAGGGAGCTTCGGGCCTGAAAATCGAAAGCCGCGTTGGCGATGAAGTCCTACAAAGTTCAAATACCACCAACATGATCTGGGGCGTCCGCCAGGTGATTGCGACAATTTCAGAGTTCATGACCCTCGAACCGGGCGATCTGATTGCATTGGGAACACCGCCGGGCGTGGGCCATGCCAAAAAACCCGAACCTCGCTGGTTGAAGCCGGGTGAAACCGTCGAGGTAGAGATCGAATGTATCGGCATATGTGCCAGCCCGATCGTCGACGAAAAAGATACCAGATCGAAGGTGGCCGCAGAATGAGCGCACCGACTGGGGCAGAACTGGAGGCACTTCGCGCCAAAGCGCAGCAAGATCATCGTGATCTGCGTGCGCGCATTCCTCGTCTGTCGGATGACGCAATCGCCTTGATCCTGCGCGAGTCCAGGTCTCACTACGCATGGACCGACGAACCGGTTTCCGACGCGTTGCTTGAAGAGATCTACGACATCACGATCAACGGCGCGACCAGCATGAACACGCTGCCTGCCCGTTTTGTTTTCGTGAAAAGTGCCGAAGGCAAAGAGCGACTTGCCAGGTCTTTAAAACCAAAGAACGTTCCAAAGATGAGGGATGCGCCAGTCACGGCCATCATTGCCTACGACTTGGAGTTCTGGAAGGAGCTGCCCTTTCTTTTCCCGCACGAAGATCGCCGGCCATTGTTCGAAAACAATCCCGACTACGTGGCCGACACTGCGTTTCGCAATGGAACGCTTCAGGGCGCTTACTTCATGATCGCGGCCCGGGCTGTCGGGTTGGACGTTGGCGCCATGTCAGGCTTTTCGAACCGGATCGTCGACGAGGAATTCTTCGCCGGCACGACGCTCAAGTCGAACTTTCTTTGCAATCTGGGCTATGCGGACGAAACCGGTTTGTTCCACAAGCTGCCGCGTTTCCCATTCGAAAAGGTTTGCTCATATGCATGAGGAGGGGGCGCAGTGGCGATGAAAGTGAAACCTGTCGTGACGTACCGCACGACAGCCCAGTGCCCGACACACACGCGCGCTGAGATTGCAATTCGCGATCCTGATGTGATTGTCGACAGGCCCGTCGAACGAGGTGGAACAAATCTAGGCCCGTCTCCAACCGAAACCGTAATGGCGGCCCTGATCGCCTGTACCAACGTCATCGGACACAAGAACGCACACCGGTTGGGAGTTGATCTCGGCACGGTGACAATCGACACGAAATGCAGGCTGGATCGGCGCGGTGTCCTGATGGAAGAGGAGATCGATGTTCCGTTTCCCGAAATCGAACTCACTGTGAAGTGCGATACGCCCGCCAGTCAGCAGGAACTGACACGCGTGGGCGTGGAGACAGCCAAGTATTGCGCCATCGCAAAACTGTTTGAAGCGGCAGGCACGGACCTGACCGTCAACTGGGTCAAAACAAAAAATAAATAAGACCCGACTTTCTGGGAGGAGAGAAATGAAAAACTGGACCAAACGCAGCCTAATGGGCGCCGCTTTAGCTAGCGTTATGGCGCTGCCCGTTGCCGCAGAAGAAACCATTTCCGCGGTCGTGATTGATGGCTACCCCGACCGTGCGTTGTGGGTGAAGGAATTCACCAACTTCTTCATTCCAGAAGTGGACAAGCGGCTGGCTGAGTCCGGTAACTACAAGATGAACTGGCAGGAGAACTATGGCGGTTCGATCGTAAAACCCAAAGGTGTTCTTGAAGGTGTACAACTGGGTTTGGGCGACATTGGCATCGTCACAACCATCTTCCATTCATCCAAGCTGCCCAGTCAGGGGATCTCAGGCTCGACACCATTCGTCGCGTCGGATGCCCGCGCGGTGGCCAAAGCCGTGGATGAGATCGCGCGAGAATACCCGGCAATGCAGAATGAGTTCGCTGCGCAAAATCAGGTCTATCTGGCGACGGGTGTTGTGCTCGACACATATCAGATGTTCTGCTCAGAGCCGGTCGAGAAAGTTGCAGACCTTGAAGGACGCAAAATCGCGGGTGCCGGCCTGAACCTGCGCTATCTTGAGGGTATCAAGGACGCGGCGGGCGTTCGCGGAGGCCTCACTGATTTCTACAACATGGTTCAAACCGGCCTTGTCGATTGCGTGATGATTTGGCCGGAAGCTTCCAAGACGTTCAAGATCGTAGAAGTGGCCCCATACATGTTGAAGGCAGACCTTGGCGCGGTGAATACAAAGACAGTCACCGTCAACGCCGATTACTGGGCAAATCTGCCCGATGAGGTCAAAGACGTACTCCAGGCCGTGGCTATCGACTACCGTGACCACGTGGCAGGCATTGCGATGGACCGAGCCTCTGCGTCACGAGATGCCTTTGTAGAAGCTGGCGGATCGATCATTGAAATCTCGGATGAAGACCGCGCTGCGTGGGCAAATGCGATGCCCAATGTTGCGCAGGAATGGGCTGCAACGCTGAATGAGAACGGCGAGCAAGGCACGGATATGCTGGCCGCTTATCTCGGCAAGCTTCAGGATGCCGGTTTCACTGGTGTGCGCGACTGGACGGCCGAATAATCGTTCGGCGACCCGAGAAAGGGGCCATACATGCTGAAGACCGCAGTTGCCGTTCTGTCGCGGGTCGCTAATTCGCTTGCAATAACTGCCAACGCTTTGGGCACGCTCGTCGTCCTTGCGTTGGTGGTCATTCTGAATGTCGACGTCGTTGCGCGCGGGCTGTTTTCGGCTCCGCTTCGAGGCACTTACGAAATGGTGCAGTTTTCGGTCGTGATGATCGTTTTCCTGCAACTGGCCGACGTGGTCAGAGTGGATCGGCTGACGCGCTCGGACGGGTTTCTGAACCTGCTGCACCATCGCCGCCCTGGTCTGACGGGCAATCTGAGGCGCATCATCAATGCCATCTCGGCAATCTTCATGGGCCTAATTGCCTATGTAACCTTTCCGGAATTCCTGCACATGTGGGAGACGCAGGACTACTTCGGAGTTCCGGGTCTTTTCACACTGCCATGGTGGCCGGTCAAACTGGTCATCGCGTGCGGTACTGCGCTTGCCTGCGTGATCTTCCTGCTCAAGGTTGTCACGGCGCAGGACCGCCCGCATCTAATTCGCACCCCTGAACATGACGAGGCCGCAGAATGACGCCGATTGAGATTGGCCTGATCTCGGTCATCGCCATCGTCTTTCTGATTTACGCAGGCGTTTACATTCCTGTCGCACTGGGCGTGGTCTCGTTCGTGTCGATTTGGCTGATGCGGGACAATTTCACGCTGGCTCTGAACCTGTTGAAAGTGGCGGTCGGCGACAGCGCGATGGAATACAGCTTTGCAACCATCCCGTTGTTTACCTTCATGGGGCTCATCGTTTCAAAGGCCGGGTTGGGCAGGGACATCTACGAAGTCATGACCATGCGATTTCGCAAGGTCAAAGGCGGTATCGGAATGGCAACCGTCGGAGCCAACGCCGTCTTTGCCGCAGTTACAGGGTCGTCAATTGCGTCGGCATCGGTGTTCACCAAAGTTTCGGTCCCGCAGATGATGGCGCAGGCCTACAATCCGCGTTTTGCTGTTGGTGTGGTGGCCGGGTCTTCGGTGCTGGGCATGATCATCCCGCCTTCGGCAATGTTGATCATATACTCGTTTGTCGCCGAACAATCCGTTGGGGACATGTTCCTTGCGGGAGTTATACCGGGCATCATGCTGGCAATCGCCTATGTTGGCGCGATTTGGGTCATGGGACGTTTCACACCATCATTCGTTGGGGGCCGGGTCGTCGAAGACACCGAATGGATGTCCAAGCGCGAGATCGCATCCAAAACCCTGCCGACATTGTTCATCATCACCGTGGTGCTCGGCGGCATTTACACGGGGTGGTTAACCGCTGTCGAGGCAGGGGCAGCCGGGGCATTGGTCGCGCTGGTTATCGCCGTTGCGCGCAAATCCATGACGCCCAGAGCCTTCTGGGATGCGTTGCTGGAGACCGGCCATATCACAGCGGCGATCCTGTTCCTGATCACTGCAGCGTCAATCTACAGCCGCATGCTGGGACTCGCTGGTCTGCCCAACCAGTTGCAGGATTTGCTTGCAGGGAATTCCGCGTCTTTCTGGTCGATCATGCTGCTCTATGTCCTGCTGATGCTTTTCTTGGGAACATTGCTCGACACAGCATCGATCATCCTGATCGTCGTCCCGTTGTTCCTGCCCATGGCCGAGGCCCTTGATATGTCGCTGATCTGGTTCGGGATTATCACCGTGGTCGGAGCTGAAATCGGACTTCTGACCCCGCCTCTGGGCATATCGTGTTTTGTCATCAAATCTACGATCAACGACGACCGCATATCGCTCCAGGATGTGTTCATGGGCGCACTTCCCTTTGCGTTCGTGATGCTGATCGTTCTGTTCATTCTGATCGAGTTCCCGATCCTCAGCCTTGCCCTGATTTAAGGAGGCCAAGATGCGCTCTGTCACCAATGACAATATCACCGACGTCTTCATGGGATACCTGTCCAAAGACACCGATCCGCGGATGCGTGAAATCATGGGGTCCCTGGTCAAGCATCTTCATGACTTCGCGCGCGAAACCAACCTGACGCATGACGAATGGCGCGCTGGGATTGCGTTTCTCGAGGGTTGTGCCGCTGTGGAAACCGAGGATCGCCACGAGTTTGTGCTGGCGTCGGACGTCCTGGGCCTGTCATCTTTGGTGGACATGCTGCATTCAAGTCCAGACGCAACAAGTTCGTCGGTGTTGGGCCCGTTTCACGTATCCGGCGCACCTCCGCTGCCCATGGGTGGGGATATGAAACGGTATTACGGCGGGCCGGTTCTGCTTGCTGAAGGCGTCATTCGGGACACAGAGGGCAATCCCATTGCCGGCGCAGAACTCGACATATGGCAAACGGCCCCCAATGGCCTTTACGCCAGTCAGGATGAAGAACAGGACACCTATTCTTTCCACGGGCTGATGACAGTTGGCGATGACGGCAGATATGCTTTCACCACAGTTAAGCCTGTTGAATACACTGTGCCGTCTGATGGGCCAGTCGGCGATATTCTGCGCGCTTGCGGTCGCCATCCGTGGAGGCCCTCACACCTACACTTTATCGTCAAAGCCCCCGGCTATCGCTCACTCGTGACCGAGATTTTTCCGGACGACGATCCCTATCTGGATCAGGATACGGTCTTCGGCGTTCGGGACGATCTGGTGATGACGTATGTCGAACGACCCGCTTCAGAATTTCCCAATGACATGGCACTTTCAGGTAAGATCACTGAACCTTACCTGCACGTGAATTTCGACGTCACGCTTGCTCGGGACTGAACGCTATGGAGGATGTTTGAAATGCTAAGATATACCTTCATTTTAGGTGCATGGCTGTTCTGCGGTGAGGCCATCGCGGAAGAGCGGCCGATCTTCGATGCGCATATTCACTACAGCCATGATGCCGTCAAACTGGTTCCGCCCGAACAGGTGGCCAAAATCCTGCGGGATGCAGGCGTGCGGAAAGCCCTGGTTTCCAGCTCGGACGATAACGGAACGCAACTTCTTTTGGCTGCAGCGCCGGACATCGTTGTTCCGGCACTTCGCCCTTATCGGCGTCGTGGTGAGATCAACACCTGGATGCACGACGAAACAGTTATCGACTATCTGGAAGCAAATCTGGCTAAGAATGACTATGAAGCCATCGGCGAATTTCACGCCTATGGAAATGACATTAAGACGCCAGTCATCCAGCACATGATCGCGCTGGCCAAAGAGCGGAACCTAATTCTGCACCACCATGGTGATCGCGAGGCGGTAGACCTGATTTTCGAAACCTGGCCGGAGGCTCGGGTGTTATGGGCCCACTCAGGTTTTGACGATCCGGGGAAGGTGGTCGACGCTTTGAACGCGTATCCCCGGCTTTGGGCCGATCTGGCGTTCCGTTCCGATATGGTCTCGCGGGGCCGTGTCGATCCGGATTGGCAAGCTGCGTTCGAAGCGCATCCTGATCGGTTTATGGTCGGTACCGATACGTTTGCACCGGAGCGTTGGTATTACGTCGGCCCGCATGCAGATTTTTCACGCGAATGGCTGGAATTGCTTCCAGATCAGATCGCAGACAACATTGCCTATGCCAACGCAGAACGTTTGCTGGCATCAAAATGATCCGCTGGCTCGTCTGGTTTCTGGCATCTTCCGGCGCGGCCATCGCTTGTGAGGCGACGGGGCAACGGATGAGTACAGAAACTCAGAACGCACCTACGGTGTATGTGGCTGTCGACGAAATCCCGTTGGCCCAGCCGTTTTCGATACTCCTCACGGTGTGCGGTGAAACTGCCGTAAGTGAAATGCGTGTCGATGCAGTCATGCCTGCTCACCAACACGGGATGAACTACCTTCCAGTTGTCACTGCAATAGGCGACGACGTGTTCCGTATCGATGATATGCTGTTTCACATGCCGGGAATGTGGGAACTGCAAGTGGACGTCGAGTATAACGGGCAAACGTTATCCTACACTTCTGACTTAGCGTTGAAATGAAGCTGTGGGTGACAGTCGCGTTCGTGGCCCTAACGAGTGTAGTGCGTGCTGAGGTCTTGCTATCAGAAGACGAGATCCAGCAAACGTTGTCCTTCGGGCCGTGGCCGCCACCAATCCAGCCGGATCCAAGCAATAGGGTTTCAAACGATCCCCGAGCGATTGCGCTGGGCGCTGCGCTTTTCGATGATCCGGTGTTGTCGATTGACAGTGCATTAGCCTGTGCAAGTTGTCACGACCCCGAGCAGGCATTTACCACGCTCGATCCGCGTGCGTTCGGTCGCGTGCTTTTGGATCGGAATACGCCATCGCTGCGGAACCAGGCTGGTCTGCGATGGTACGGGTGGGGCGGAAAGAGCGATAATCTTTGGGCAGCCAGCTTGCATCCGATCATCGAAGAACAAGAGATGGCGCACAGTAAGGAAAGCCTGAAGAGGGCCATTTCCGAAAGTCCCGATGTCAATGATTTTGAGGATATTTTTGGCGAAATTGAAAGCCAAAACCCCGATCTGGTGTTGGTAAACACTGCCAAAGCCCTATCAGCTTATCTGGAAACTCTGGTAACCGAGCGGACACAATTTGACGATTTTCGCGACGCGTTGGAGCGCAGCGATCTGGCAGAGGCTGCGAACTACCCCGAAGCTGCCCAGCGAGGTCTTCAGCTCTTCTTGGGGCGTGGGAATTGCGTGTTCTGCCATAATGGCCCGAGATTTTCCAACAACGAATTCCACGACGCTGGCGTACCGTATTTTCTGAGCAAGACAAAGGTCGATGAAGGGCGGTTCGGAGGACTGAATTTTTTGCTCTCCAGCCCTTATACATTGGACGGAGACTGGACTGACGATCCGGAAAAGCAAGGCGCGTGGGCGGTCCGAAATGTGCGACGAAGCCATTCTGATTTTGGAATCTTTCGTACGCCCAGCCTGCGAGGCGTGGCGGAAACCGCCCCCTACATGCATGACGGCAGCCTGGATGATCTTGATGCCGTGGTCCGGCACTACAGCGAAATCGACACGGAAAGGCTTCACACCGACGGCGAGGCGGTTCTTTCGGAACTGAAATTGACGGAACAGGAGATCGCGGCCCTCGTGGCGTTTTTGGAGACTTTGTCCAGTGCTACGCGGCCTTGAGATACTCTAATGCAGCCTGAGTACCGCCTGTATTGTGCGGCACACCGCTTTTGGCGAGTCCCATTTCTACGCCTGAGAGTGTGCCCATCAACATCAGGTCGTTGAAATCCCCCAAGTGACCTATGCGGAAAACTTTGTCGGCCACTTTCGACAGGCCATTTCCAAGTGAGATGTCATAGTGTTCCAGCGCCGTCGCGCGGAAGGCATCCGCAGAGTGCCCTTCCGGGACTTTAACAGCGGTCAGGACGCCCGATTCCTGACCTTGGCGAGTACACAGTACCTCGAGACCCCATGCTTGCACGGCAGCCCGTGTCGCGGCTCCGTGGCGGGCATGCCGAGCGAATACGTTGTCCAGTCCTTCTTCATGCAACATATCGATGGCCTCAATTAGTCCGTAAAGAAGATTGGTGCCGGGGGTATAAGGGAAAAACCCTTTCAGGTTTGGCCCGACCATATCCTGCCAATCCCAATAGCTGCGTGGCGTTGTAACGGATTTTGAATGTTCCAACGCACGATCGCTTACAGCATTGAAGCTCAGACCGGGTGGTAGCATCAGTCCCTTTTGCGAACCTGAGACGCAGACATCTACGCCCCAGTCATCAAACCTGAAATCGATCGATGCAAGGCCAGAGATTGAGTCAACCATAAGAAGCGCGGGGTGTTTTGCTGCGTCCATAGCGCTGCGCACGTCCTCGATAGGTGAGACTGACCCTGTCGACGTTTCGTTGTGGACAACGCAGACCGCCTTGATCTCGTGCTGATTGTCCATTCGCAGGTGGTCTTCAATCTGATTGGGGTCCGCACCACCACGCCAATCCCCTTCAATTAGCTCGGGCTGCAATCCTATTTTTTTGGCCAATTTGTTCCACATGAACGCGAAATGTCCTGTTTCGTACATAAGAACTTTTCCGCCCGGCGACACTGTGTTCACAAGCGCAGCTTCCCATGCGCCTGTCCCGGATGAAGGGTAGATAAAGACGTTCTGTTTTGTCTTGAAAATCGTTTTCATCCCAGCGAGGGCCTTGTGGCCTACTTCTGCAAAATCTGGCCCGCGGTGGTCGATGGTCTGCTTGCTTATGGCCTTCAGGATGCGTTCCGGCACGGCACTTGGCCCTGGGATTTGCAAAAAATGTCTGCCCGCCTGGCGCATCTGAGCTGATCCTTCCGTTGGTGTCATGAAAGTGGCGTGATTACCTATTGGCAAAATTTAATTATGAATTCATTATTCAGTCAACGGTGAAGTGAAGCTTCTTATTGGCTAGTTGGGAAGAGAAGGCGAACCCGATGCTTGAACATGGATCGTTGCACCGCCGACTGTTGTCAGATGTCCAGGGAGAGGTGACGGCTGACCCTGCATCGCGCGCACGATACTCGACCGACGCTTCGATCTATCAGATGGTACCGAAGGCCGTGGTGGTTCCCCGATCCACAGAAGATATACAGGCTGTGATGTCTGTTGCGCGCGACGAAGGATGCTCCATTCTTCCGCGCGGCGGCGGCACATCGCAATGTGGGCAAACGGTCAATCAAAGCGTTGTCCTGGATAACACCAAGCACTTGAATCGCATTATGGACGTGGACGTTGAAAACCGTGTCGCGCGTGTTCAGCCGGGTGTCGTTCTGGATCAACTGAACCAAGCATTGAAACCGCATGGTCTGTGGTTTCCTGTTGATCCCTCAACCGCGTCGCGCTGCACGCTTGGAGGAATGGCCGCCAACAACTCTTCAGGCGGAAAATCCCTGCGCTACGGGATCATGCGCGACAATGTCCGTGCAATAAGTGCAATCCTCAGCGACGGAATGGAAGCACGGTTCAGCGCCGATATGGCGGCACCTGGCGAGTATGCGGATCTTGTTGGAGACATGCGTGCTCTGGGGCGTCGCGAGGCTTCGGAAATTGATGCCCGGTTTCCTAAAGTTCAGCGTCGTGTGGGCGGATATAATATCGATGCGCTCGTAGGTAACGACGTCAACATGTCCCATTTGCTGGTGGGGTCAGAAGGTACGCTGGCATATTTCACAGAACTGGAGCTGAAACTGGCTCAATTGCCGGGTGAAAAAGTTACCGGCGTGTGTCATTTCCCGACGTTTCGTGCTGCGATGGAGGCTACGCAGCACCTCGTGACGCTCAGACCGCAGGCAGTAGAGTTGATCGATGACACCATGATCGCATTGGGGCGTGAAATCCCGTTGTTCCGCAGTACGATTGAGGCGTTTGTTGAAGGCGACCCCGAAGCCCTGCTGCTGGTGGAATTCGCCGAGGGTAGCGCTGAGGACAATGCTGCAATACTGGTTGAGCTTTCCCAACTGATGGGAGATCTCGGGTTTGATTTCAGCGGGATTGAAAACCGTTGGGGCGGAGTTGTATCAGTTACTGATACCAAACTGCAAAACTCGATCGCGGAATACAGAAAATCTGGGTTGAACGTGATGATGTCGATGAAAGAGGCGGGTAAACCGATCTCGTTCGTTGAAGACTGCGCCGTCCCGTTGCCTGATCTCGCCGATTACACCGCTGGCCTGACTGAAATTTTCGCCCGACACGGCACAAAGGGGACATGGTACGCGCATGCCTCAGTCGGGTGTTTACATGTTCGTCCTGTGCTGAATATGCGGCAGGATAAGGACGTCCGGACAATGAGAGCGATTGCCGAAGAAACCTTTGATCTGGTCAAGAGATACAAGGGGTCTCACTCAGGCGAACACGGCGATGGAATCGTGCGATCAGAGTTTCATGGCAAGATGTTTGGCCCGCGCATCGTTTCTGCGTTTGAAGAGGTTAAAGACCGGTTCGATCCCGATGGGTTAATGAACCCCGGCAAAATCGTGCACGCGCCTGCCATGGATGATCGCCGCCTATTCCGCTACGGCCCGAACTATTCAGTTCCGGAATTTGAGGCGGCGTTGGACTGGTCGGCTTGGCCGGGTGCCGGAGGAGGATTCCAGGGCGCCGTCGAGATGTGCAACAACAACGGTGCGTGCCGCAAGCTCAAGGGCGGGGTTATGTGTCCCTCTTTCCGTGCGACCCGAAACGAACGTGATGCCACACGTGGGCGGGCAAACACGTTGCGTTTTGCCATCAGCGGGCAGTTGCCGGGCGGTTTAACCTCGGACGCAATGCAGGACACGATGAAATACTGCGTGTCTTGCAAGGCTTGCGCGCGTGAATGCCCGACTGGCGTTGATATAGCCCGCATGAAGATCGAAGTGCTTTCAGCGAAGCGCAAAAAAGACGGGCTGACATTGGCAGATAAATTAGTAGCTTATCTGCCCAGATATGCACCTAAAGCAGCAAAAGTTGCGTGGCTATTGAATACCCGGAACAAAATTTTTCCTTTGCGTAAACTACTGGAAAAACCGACTGGAATTTCGGCGCGACGTGACTTACCAGTGTGGTCTTCAGACCCGTTCCGGGATGGCGAGGCACAGGACGCTGATCCGCAGGTTCTTCTGTTTGTCGATGTGTTCAACCGGTATTTCGAGCCTGACAATCTACGCGCCGCGGTCCGGGTCCTGCGTGCGCTAGGACTGCGGGTCGCCGTAGCACGGGATGACCAAACTGGAAGGTCGCTGGATTGCGGGCGCACTCTTTTGGCTGTGGGTTGCGTGGAAGAGGCGCGTCATGAGGCGCAGCGCGTGATCGACGCGACGCGAGAGGCAGTCGCTCAAGGGGTGCCGGTGGTCGGACTTGAACCATCCTCAATCCTCACTTTTCGTGACGAATATTTGGCTCTTTGCCCGGGACGGGATGCAGAACTGTTGTCGCAAGCCACGTGTACCTTCGAGGAGTTTTTGGCCGGCCAATCGAACTTGCCCCTGAAACCGTTGAAGCACCCAATATACGTACATGGACATTGCCACCAGAAAGCGCACGATGCCGTCACACCGATGCTTGATCTTCTGAAGCGTATTCCCGAGGCGCAGGTGCACATGATTGAAAGCAGTTGTTGTGGTATGGCCGGGGCATTTGGATACGCGCCCGAAACTATCGATGTATCGATCAAGATGGCAAAGCTCGACCTGTTTCCAGCTTTAGAAAAAGCGCCTGCGGATGCAATCGTAGTGGCGGATGGAACATCGTGCCGGCACCAAATCACTGCGGGTACCCTGCGACAGCCCATGCATGTCGCGCGCCTGCTGGAAATGGCACTTGATGAATAGGAAGTGGCAATGAATCTGACGGACAGCATCAAGCGCACGACGTTACATGAAGAGCTGGTCGAACGTTTGCGCAATCTTGTTGTAGAGGATGTGTTGAAGCCGGGTGAAAAAGTGCCCGAGAAGCAGCTTTGTGACTCCTTGGGTGTTTCACGGACACCACTGAGAGAAGCCTTAAAGGTTCTTGCATCAGAAGGTTTCGTGGTGCTTCAGGCCAATCGTGGTGCTCGCGTTGCAAGTGTAACGAGAGAGGAATTGGAGAACACGTTTCCAGTGCTTGCAGCGCTTGAGCAACTTGTGGGTGAACTGGCCTGTCAGCAGATGGACGCCGCAGAATTTCAACGGATTGAAAGTAGCCACAAGGATATGCTGAGCGCGTACGAGGCGCGTGATCGGCAGGCGTATTTCAAAGCCAATCAGGACATCCATCAGGCACTTATTCAGAGCGCGCGAAACGAAATTTTGGAAAACCACCACAAGCTTTTAGCCGCGCGGGTCCGCCGTGCACGTTTTATGGCCAACTTGTCGGACGAACGCTGGGCGCAGGCAATTGATGAACATGAAGCCATGATGGAGTTGCTTAAAGCCCGCGATGCAGATGGGCTTGGAAAAACCATGAAGCTTCACATGATGAACAAACTTTTTGCTCTTGTGAAAGCGCTGGAGGCAGAGGACGAGACACCTCGCTAAATTCTCGTCAAAAGCGCCTACCAGCTTCCCACGGATGCGCTGCTAGTCGGTGCTGAGACTAGGAAACAGAGGAGATAGCCCACAGTCCTCAGCAAGTTTGTTAAGGTCTCGACAAAGAGCGGGGTTCAGCCTCACACCGTCTTTGCGGCGGGCCTCTGCGGCAGCCGTTTTGCCGTCTCCGGGCAAGCGCACCGGGTCATGACCGGGCAGGGGGGCGGATGCGCGCATTTCAGAGAAGACGCGGGCTGCGTTAGAAGCAAAGTCATTGCCCATCCCAAAGGCTGCCGGATTGAGCGCCATAACGAACTGGCCGGTGTTTGTGGATGAAGTTGTATCCGAGGTGAAATTGACCACGTCAGAGCCGAATGCCGCGCCATTCAGCACCCCGGCCATCAACCCGATAGCCACGGAAAGGCCGAAACCCTTCGGACCTCCGATCGGCAAAAGAAACCCTTCTGATTTGCGGGCAGGGTCCGTTAACGGATTGCCATCACGCCCAACCATCCAACCTTCGGGCATAGGTTCGCCTTGCTGCAACAGGGTTTTGATCTTACCCATCGCGGCAACGGTCGTCGCCATATCGAACACAAACGGGTCCGGGCCATCGGCAGGGGCAGAGAATGCGATGGGATTGGTGCCAAGAAGCAAGTCGCTTCCGCCATAGGGCGGTACGTGGTTTGCACTGCCCACCGCCGCAGCCATGCCAAGCAACCCAGCCTCGGCTTGCGGGCGCACATAAAGTGCCAGTGGTCCTGCATGATTGCCGCGCCGAACACCAACCCATCCGATGCCGACCTCTTTTGCCTTTTTTACTGCAAGATCACGTGCCGCCGCCATAGCCAGGTGACCAAGGCCGTCATCGCCGTCAATCAACGCGGTTGCGACGGTTTCATGTTCAATAGTGACGTTGGGCGTGGGATTGCACCCGCCACCTGCTAATCGGGCAAGGTACTGGCGCAGGCGAAAAACCCCGTGAGTGCCATAGCCGAAAATGTCGGCCTCAACCATCAGCGAGGCCACCCTGTCCGCATCGGCTTCTGGCACACCTTGCGTTTCGAGCGCGCTTGCCACAAATTCACGCAAGCTCTGGCAGTCTATTTTCACAGGCTCAGAAGTCATCTCTGCCAACCTGCTCTTTGTGCCAGAACACCAGCTTACGCTGTGTCCAAACCACTGACGCAAATACAGCGAGACCAACAAGGCTTAGATACAGGATCAAGGAGAACACGCGCGGAGTGTTGAGCTGCGAAGCTGCAACACGGATGAGTTCACCAAATCCCTTTCCGCCACCCAGGAATTCTCCTGTGATCGCGCCAGCCATAACACCGACTGCTCCGATTTTGAGGCCGGTGAAAATCTGTGGCAACCCAGTCGGCAGCTTCATTTTGATCAATGTCTGCATCCGGCTCGCACCCATCGTCTTGAACAACATGCGCGCGTTTTCGTCGGCGGCGTGAAGCCCAGCCGCAGTACCAACTACGATTGGAAAGGTTGCGATAAAGGCCGCAAGTGCCACCTTGGATTCAATGCCGAACCCCAGCCAAGCCACAAATAGCGGTGCGAACGCGACTTTTGGCATCGTATCGATAGATACCAAATAGGGCATCACGGCCTTCTCGCCAAAGGCCGTTTCGCCAACCAAAACGCCCAGCGAAAACCCGATCGCGATTGCCAGCGCAAAACCGTAGATGACTTCCTTTATCGTGATCCACAGCGCACCAAGCATGTAACCGCCGGTCAAAAGGTTTTGCCCCACGAAGATCATATCTTTGAGGGTTTCCATCGGCGTCGGTAAAATGATCGGAGAGACCAGCTTAAAACTGGTCACAATTTGCCAGGTACCGACGAATACCACGAAGACAAAGGTCATCGCCAACCAGCGGGGGACCGAGTCGATAAAGTGAACTTTCTGCTCCCATACAGTGTCTTCTGCGGTATCAGCGTCTTTTACGGAAGGTGAGTAATTCTGAACTTCGCTCACATTTCTTCTCCCTTATCCAGGAGGCTGCGAATGTAGTCTACGATAGCGCCGAATTTTGGTGTAGTCATCATATCGAGCGTTCGTGGGCGCGGCAGGTCGACCTCGACGATTTCAGCAATCCTGCCCGGGCGCGGTTTGAGAACGACGATTTCGTCAGACAAAATAACGGCCTCCTGAATGGAGTGCGTTACAAGAAAAGCAGTCGCATCCTGTTCCCGGCATATCCGCTGCAATTCCATGTTCATCATATCGCGCGACAATTCATCGAGAGCGCTGAATGGTTCGTCCATCAAAAGCACGGCTGGTTCTGTGATCAGCATTCGGCAGATTGAAGCGCGCTGCGCCATGCCGCCTGACAATTCGTTCGGATATACGTTTTCGAACCCTTGCAAACCCACGATGTCCAAAAGTTCCTGCGCCTTGGCCATAGCTTGCTTGGCCGCCGCCTTTCCATCGCGGATTTCAATCGGCAAGACGATGTTTTCTACGGCCGTTTTCCAGGGGAAAAGCGTCGCTTGCTGAAACATCATACCGATGTCCCGGCGTGTCCCTGTGACCGGTTGTCCCTGAAGGATCACACGCCCCTTGGTGGGCGGGATCAGGCCCGCCATGATCTTGAGCAGAGTTGACTTTCCGCACCCGCTGGACCCGATGACAGATGTGAAGCTTCCTTTCCGAAGCGTCAGATTTATGTCCTCGAGCGCGACAACCAGATTGCGCGCATAGGTCTTGCTTACGTGGGTCAACTCGTAGACCGGCGTGCCCAGGGGCGCGCCGGAGAACTCATGGGTGACTTCAGCGTTCATTTGCTGGCGGCCTCGTTGCCAATGGCAGCAAACTCATTGGTCCACGCAGCGCTCAGGTCATCAAGTGGCCCTGAAATTTCGCCCCCTGCGACCAGCGCATCTTGCCATTCTTGCCAAACCTCGGCGGGATACCATCCCAGACCATTGCTTGGATCTGCTGCTATGGTTTTTGAACGCACGGCATCGAACAGCGCTGACTGGAACTCTTTGTCCTCGCCTTCCTGCGGATTTCCGTCCGCCAGGTGCTTCAACACGGCTTCGCGGTTGGCATCATCGAGCGCAAAAGCGTGTCCACGTGCGAATGCGCGGCTCCAGGCCTCAACCAATTCGCGGTCATTGGCGATTGTGTCAGCCATAGTTGCAATACCGTTTCCGAAGAAGCGCCCGAATTCCGCAGGCGTGATGTCACGCACCGCCATACCGCGCTGGTTCAGGATTGCCGTATCAGCCGTCGAAGCAGAATAAGCGTCAATTTCGCCGTTCAGGAAAGCCGCAGTTGCTGGGCCGCCATCGCCGACGGTCAGGAAGGTAAAATCTTCACCCTCTTTCATGCCAGCCCCGGTCATTACGTTTCGTGCAAAGCCCACTTCAGCGCCATCCGCGGTACCTGTTCCGATGACTTTGCCCCGCAGTTCTTCGACGTTTTGAATGTCAGAGTCTTCCGGCACGGCGATGCCAAAGTTGCTGCGGGCGGCAACGTTGTAGATGTGTACGGCATCCACGTCGCGCGACCGTGCGGCAATCAAGGGGCCAGGTCCTGGGCGACCGAAATGCGCTTGCCCGGCGGATAATGCCTGAAGCACGGCGCCCGAGCCGTTAATCGCCTCGACAGTTACATCCAAACCTTCATCCGCGAAGTACCCTTCTCCAATGGCAACAAACACCGGAAATGAATTGATTGCCGAAGGGCTTGGCTGCACGAAAGTAATTTTACGCAAATCCTGCGCAAAAACCTGTGTTCCCAATGCTCCCGCTACCGGTACCGCCGAAAGCAAAGACGCTGTGAAAGTCCTTCTGTTCATCATTGTAGTCTTCCTCCCTTGCATGGTTGGCGTCCCGCATATTCAGCAATGCAGGAGCCACTTAAACGGCGCGCACGGTATTCCTGAGCGTGCCGATTTCTGAAATTTCACAAACCACGATGTCCCCGTCTTTCAGGAACTGTGGAGGGTTCATCGCATACCCAACACCAGACGGCGTGCCAGTCGCGATAACGTCGCCAGGTTCCAGGGTCATGCCCTCCGACAGGGAAGCGATCAGCGTTGGAATGTCGAAAATCATGTCCGCCGTCGTTCCGTTTTGGCGCTGTTCACCGTTGATCGTTATTCCAATTGATAATGCGTGTGGATCGCTTACTGCGTCGGCGGTCACTATTAAGGGACCCAATGGGCAAGACCCATCCAAACCCTTGCCTTTGAAGTACTGCCCACCATGTCGGCGTTGGATGTCACGAGCGGTGATGTCATTGAGGATAGTATAGCCGAATACATGCTCGTATGCGTCAGCCTTAGCTATGTTGCGCCCCGGTTTTCCGATCACAATTGCCAGTTCAACTTCATAGTCTATGGCCTGCGAAACCTTTGGAAAAATCAAAATTTCGGCCTCTGGTGCCACAATGGACGTCGGCGGTTTTGTGAAGAACACCGGATGCTCGGTTACACCAACTTTCTGGTTTTGCGCCCGATCACCCTCGGCGATGTGTTCAGCGTAGTTGCGCCCAACGCAAAACACGTTTTTACGCGGAGCAGGAATTGGAGCCAAAAATGGTGCATCAGCGGGCACCAACGCGTCTGTCAGTTCTCCTGATTCTGCTGACGAAACGAGTGAATTTAAGGTCTTAAGCGTAACTTCGCCGCCTGCAATCAACTGCTGCATCGTACTGGCATCCAGCGCCATGCCAAGGATTTGTGCTGCGTGCAAAACGTCCAATCTGCTGCCATCGGCAAGTATTGCCACGCAAACTGCGTTGCCCTCTACGGAAACAGTTGCTAATCGCACTCGGCTCTCCTCCCTAGTGCTGATGCAAAGCTCGGGTCGCGGGCTCTGTCCGGCGACTCGATGTTTGCTTGTTTCTTGGCCTTGAGTTTTTTCCGACTTGGCGTTTCAATCAATCAACCAATCACCAAATTGGGTGGAGATATGAGCGCACCAACCGAACTCGCGCACCGTGTACGCGACCTGATTAACAATGCCGGATACAGGCATAACGACAGGCTCCCACCTGAACGTGAGCTGTGTTCAAAACTTGGGGCAACCCGCAATCAGTTGCGAAGAGCGTTGGCAGAGCTTGAGGCCCAGGGGCTGATCTGGCGTCATGTGGGGCGGGGAACATTTGTTGGTTCCAGGCCGGTTCTCAACCTCACCGACGTAACCTATTTGGGCAATCAAATTAAACCTGAACAGGTTGTGTCGGTGCGATTTACGATCGAACCGCAGCTTAGCCGGCTGGCGGCGCTCCATTCTACTCGTTCGGACCGTGAGCAAATGAGGCTTTGCGCGGACAAATGTCGCACGGCAGAAGATTGGCGCACTTACGAAGCGTGGGACAACAATTTGCACTACGCCATAGCCCGCTCTACTCGAAACCAGCTCTTTCTATACTTCTTCGAGACTTTGAATTCGGTTCGAAGATCAATTGTTTGGGGGCAGCCACGAGAGACTTTGAAACCCGCAGAAGATTATTCCAGTTTTAGTGAACATGATGTGATTGTGTCAGCCATAGCAAAGGGTGATGGCGAGCTTGCGGCCAGCGCCATGGTAGATCACCTGAAATCGGTTTATTCGCGTGTGCTGCCAAAGAGCATCCAGTCCGACGACTGAGGTAGCGCCAAAGCCCAACCAATTTGGGAAATGGTCGCGCCATATTGAAGCCGTGGCTCTTGCAAAATAGCATAGATTTTGGCGATGACTTGGTAAGCAGCCACGTCCAATTGAATGTGATGTGGCATTGATCGGAAGGTGTCTGTCCGTTTGAAAACCCGATCTTTAGCTGTCAAACGCTCAGGAGGAAAGCGATGTCCGACCATGTCATTCCCGCGCCGCAGGTGCACGTCATACCCGTAGCGGGGGGCGGCACGTTCCCGGTTCGTCGTGTCTATTGCATTGGGCGGAACTACGCGGCACATGCGATTGAAATGGGTCACGACCCGAACCGGGAACCCCCGTTTTTCTTTCAGAAGAATCCCAACAATTTGGATTCCTCAGGGGAGTTCCCGTACCCTCCGCACAGTTCCGACGTGCACCACGAAGCAGAAATGCTTGTTGCGCTCAAGTCCGGCGGCACGAATATCTCGGTGGACGATGCGTTGGATCATGTCTTTGGGTACGGCCTTTCACTTGATATGACCCGTCGCGACCTGCAAGGACAGATGAAAAAAATGGGTCGCCCGTGGGAAATTGGGAAAGCGTTTGAGCGCTCGGCGCCATGCGGACCGATTCACAAGGCATCAGAGGTCGGGCATCTCGACAGAGGTCCGATTACTCTGACGGTGAATGGTGAAGTTCGGCAAGAAGGCGACTTGAACCAGATGATTTGGAAAGTCCCCGAGATGATCTCGTACCTGAGCGACTACTTCGAGCTTGCGGCCGGTGACGTTATCCTTTCAGGGACACCTTCTGGTGTTGGTCCCGTCAACCGAGGGGATGTTATGGTCTTGGCCGTCGACAAGCTGGGCAGCCTGAATGTACGCGTGACTTAGGACCTGCTGCGACAACCTTACTTTGCGAAAGAAACCGACGCTTTTGTAAACGGATAACAGATGCCCCATTTAGTCGCTGAATTGATCGCACACCACGCAGACACTGCAAATGCCATTGGAGCCCCTGGCCGGTCTTGGTTGAGCTATCTTGGTTTGCGCGAGCATTGCGCGAAAGTCAAAGAGGACCTGCATCAGATCGGAGTAGGGCGCGGCGACAGGGTGGCAATTGTGTTGCCCAACGGACCAGAGATGGCGACGGCATTCATATCCGTCGCCCAAGTGGCGACGACGGCGCCCTTAAACCCTGCATACACTTTCGAAGAATACGTCTTCTATCTCAAAGACCTGAAAGCAAAGGCCCTTCTTGTAAGCGAAAACGAAAATGGCCCAGCCGTGCAAGCGGCGACGGAACTGGGTGTGGTCGTCTTGCGGGCTTCTAGTGATAGTTCTCGTCCAGCCGGACAGTTTTCCGTTTTGGCCTGTGACCCAATTGGAGTGGTTGATACATCAGCGCCGGGCGAAGATGACGTTGCCCTGATACTCCACACATCAGGAACAACGTCTCGCCCCAAGATCGTTCCTTTGACGCAGGCCAATATTTATTCGTCGGCGCGGAACGTTGCTTCGTCTTTGAAGCTAACGACAGACGATCGTTGTCTGAGCATTATGCCTCTGTTTCATATCCATGGGTTGATCGCGGCCGTCGCAGCTTCATTAAGCGCTGGATCGCAAATTAGCTGCACCCCTGGGTTCAACGCTCTCAGCTTTTTTTCGCAGGTCGCTGAGGTTGATCCGACATGGTACACAGCAGTTCCGACAATGCACCAAGCTATTCTCGCCCGAGCCGCCCGAAACCAATCGATTATTGAGGAATCTCGATTGCGTTTCTTGCGGTCTTCTTCCGCGTCGTTGCCCGCGCCGGTAATGGAAGAGTTGATTGCGACTTTTGATGCGCCCGTGATCGAAGCCTACGGTATGACTGAGGCTACGCATCAAATGTGTTGCAACCCGCTTCCTCCACAAAAGCAAAAGCCCGGATATGTCGGAGTAGCAGCGGGTCCCGAAGTCAGAATTGCAGACGAAACGGAAAATGTATTGATCGCTTCGCGTGATGTCGGAGAAATCGTTATCAGCGGTCCGAACGTGACGCCTGGGTATGAGAGCAACCCGCAGGCAAATGCAGACAATTTCTTTGAAGCAGATGGAAAACTCTGGTTTCGCACCGGCGACCAGGGGTCGTTCGACGAGGAGAATTATCTGCGACTGACCGGACGCCTAAAGGAGCTTATCAATCGCGGCGGAGAAAAAATCAGCCCGCTTGAAGTTGATGCCGTGCTTCTGAGCCATCCGGACGTTGCTCAGGCAGTTTGTTTTGCCGTTCCCCACGAAAAACTGGGCGAAGACATAGCGGCGGCGGTGGTGCTCTCAGAAGGAGCGGCGATTGCAGGTCAGGAAGTCCGGGATTTTGTTGGCGCGCGGCTCGCAAAGTTCAAGGTGCCGACTTCAGTGGTTATTCTCGAAGAGATACCAAAAGGCGCGACTGGTAAGATACAAAGGATCGGGATGGCCGCTAAATTGGGACTGGCAAAGGCTTAGACACATGAAAGTTTGTATCTTTGGTGCCGGAGCTATCGGAGGTTACGTTGCCGCGAAGCTCGCGCAGGCTGACGCCGACGTCAGTGTCATTGCGCGTGGCCCACATCTGGCTGCAATGCAAGAAAAAGGGCTGACTCTCCACGAGGATGGGTGGGACCCGATCAACGTGCCAATACGCGCCTCGGACAATGCCGCCGATCTCGGACCACAAGACTATGTCTTTATCACACTGAAAGCGCATTCCGTTCCAGCAGTTGTGGGCTCGATGCAGCCGCTGATTGGGGCAGAAACAACAATAGTGAGCGGAGTGAACGGGGTACCATGGTGGTATTTCCACAAGCTGGGCGGCCCCTTCGAGGGAACTAGATTGTCATCTGTAGACCCGGGAGACGCGCAATGGAACGGTTTCGGGCCGGACCGGGTGCTTGGATGTGTTGTTTATCCAGCCGCAGAAGTCATTGCTCCGGGATCGATCAAGCATGTCGAAGGCAATCGGTTTTCGTTAGGCGAACCCGATGGCTCTAAATCGGACCGTGCCGCCAACCTTTCGGCTGCACTGTCCACTGCCGGTCTGCGTGCGCCTGTAAGACCAAGAATTCGGGACGAGATTTGGCTGAAGCTATGGGGCAACTTGTCGTTCAATCCTATTTCCGCTCTCACCCATTCAACACTTGATGTCTTGTGTACCGACCAAGGCTCACGCTCTGTGGCTCGCGGGATGATGCTTGAGGCTCAGGAAATCGGTGAGAAACTTGGTGTTAAATTCCCGATAGACGTTGAAAAACGGATCGACGGTGGAGCGGCCGTCGGTGCGCACAAGACCTCCATGTGGCAGGATTTGGAGTTGTGCCGACCGATGGAAATTGATGCCTTAGTAACTTCAGTGCAAGAACTGGGACAACTTACAGGGGTCTCAACGCCCACCATCGACATCGTAGCGTCACTGGTCAAACTCCGGGCAAAGGTCGCTGGTCTCTACTAAAGTTTCTTTGGGCCTTGCAACAAGAGCGTGGCTTGAGGCGGATAACTGAGACTGGTTCGGAAGTGTCATAACGCAACTTCGAGAGTTTATCCGCGGCTTCGACCACAAGCTGCCGCTCGTTTTGGGTCAAAAATGCTTGCCGTTTGGGTCAGAAATGAGTGACGCGATTTGCCGATTTGTTGAGGTTTTGGAAGTCGATTGAGTCAAATATCAGTGACGTTCCACGTTTCATTTATAGGGCGACGCATAGTACTGCCACCAGCGACAGAGCCTTGCCATTTTCGCTTCACTTCCTTCATCCAGCACCCAGACTGCTTTCATTGATCCTGACTTCCTTTTGGGATAACCAAGGCTGATTTGCAGATCAGGCACCGAAGGCGCCTGTTCCTGCTGATCTGCCACGTGGCGAACGCGGATAGCTGCATGCGCAGCGAGCCGTTCGTTGCGACGCAGCGCGTGCCACCGAAGCTGCCATTCAGAGGCCTGAAATTGGCCTGAACCGAGACCGTACTTTCGCCGCGGCCTGGTCCGACCAGACAGACGCGGGACTTTGCTTCCGTTCGATTTGGTCTTCCCAATGTCCGCTTGCCTTATGACACTCATCACACTATCTCCCCATCACGCGCTGCACGGATGCAGAGTTATAGAGATTTTATGTCTACGATTGCGGCCCGCCGCTAAGGTCCACCTGATTGGACCGACCTGAACCAAAAGACTTCCGTGCGAGATGCCGGATGCATTTTCGGCTGGCATAAGACCAAGAGACAATCCATTGAATATCTCAAAACACGAACAGCGTGTTTTGCACGTTCTGGCGCAAGGTGGAGCCATCCATTGGAGCGCATGACGAACGGCGAAGTGCGCGACGTTTCATGCTTCACACGCGTCAGCCGTTCAGCAGCATTGCCTCAGCTTTCTTGACGAACGGGCGTGCGGGTAGTGATACCTTTTGGTCACCAGCGAGTTCGGGGAATAACTCAATCAGCTCTTGATAAATGGCTTGGTCGGCTTTCATGATCTGCTCGCCAGCATAGAAACTCTCAAGATGCGCATTTTCGCAATACACGATCTCATGCTGGCCAAACATAAAGTGGACATAAGTGATCTCATCGCACGGGGCGACGAATATACGGTCGCCATCACACAGATGCTTCGCCGCGCACAAAGCTTCGGGCGTATGCAGAAAAAGCTCGCAACGCCAGCCCGATAACAAAACACGATGCTGTGGAGAGACCCGGATCGCGCGCTGGTTTCCGATCACACCGGGCGCAAAACAGATAGGCGCATGTTTACCTCTGCCCGGCACAGTGCGCTTGTTAATCCAACGGATGGGCTGTGACCCATGATCGAGTGTGTCGACCAAATCACCGACTCTAAGGTCTTCTATCAAACGATCGCCGTCGGGCGTTCTAATCAAGGACCCTTCAGTGAAACAGGCAATCTCAACCGACTCGATGTTGACATAAGTAAAAGTACCTCCGCCTGACAACGTAGCGGTACCGCCATTCGAACCGGGAGAAAATGGAGTGAAGGTTGATCCAGCCGGTAGGATTAACGTGTCGTTTCCATTACCTCCATCGACAAAGCTGGTGTTCTGGCCTGCATAGATGACATCTGTACCAGTGCCGCCATCTAAATTCCCGCTACCGTCTTCAGCAAAAAGCGTATCGCTGCCTGCTCCCCCGCTGAGGTTATTGTTCCCGGAACCGCCGCGCAGAGTATTATTGCCTTGATCGCCAAAGATGTTGTTGTCGCCGGAGCCGCCCTGCAGAGTATCATTGCCAAGGCCACCACTGATAGTCCCACCCAATGTGCCGCTATCTGTTAAGGTATCGTCTCCACGCCCGCCGCTGTAACCGCCTGCGTTCAGACCGACCGATCCGCTGACATTGTCGTCGTTGTTGTTACCCGTGTATTCGACGAATTGGCTGAACGATCCACCAGCCAGATCAACATCGCTGTATGTAGTGACAATCCCTGTATTGGTATCTGTGAATGTGATGGAATTCCCGGTCATCGTGACCTGGATCGAATTGCTCAGTCCGGAAGCATCAATCGTACTGTCGGGACCGATATCCAACGCTCCCCAAAATGCAGCATCGCTAATATCTGCATCTGTCAAAACAATAAAAACTGGCATGTTGCGTACCGTCTTTTGGTTCGTCGGCGTAAATGCACTATCGTATAAGTTGCATTCTAGCCCACGTGCTGGCTTCCGAACAATAACGCATTGCTCAACTCGGCGCTATGTTGCCGCCTCTCGCGAGATTGGCATGCAAACCGCCAATGTTGTCACAAAAGCCGACGTTAATGCGTGATGCGGCATTTGAGAGGATTGGGCTCTGAGCCGCCGGATGCCGTCGCAGCAGGGTCAACAGTCTCGACGGTACAGGACCGGCAATCGACATGTCGAACCAAACCTTTGATCTTACGGCTTCCCACAAGGAATTGTCTGACGTCAGCGCCAATGGGACAGTTTAGGTCGATTTGATAAGAGAGGGTTTCTGGCTCATCGTAACCGCCAAGGAGTGGAGATGA
>NZ_JBQFZU010000035.1:0-35875 GCF_056542405.1 Ruegeria sp. AD11(2025)
GCACCTGAAGGGCACTTCATATGAAGTCACACAGTCTCTGGATGAATTTGCGTTGGACGTGCCGGAAAACTTCCAGTCAAGATATCTAATGAAAACTCCAAGTAAGGGCATTGATGATATGTTGAAGGAATTCACGGTTTTCCCGATGGAAAACTCAATCCCCGGGGTCTCGAATATCCTTGAAAAGGAATTTGGATGTCCTCCCGTGGAAACGGAAATTAGGAATCGGACATCAGACTTCGTGCGTGAGAAGCGGTTGCAGACGAAACAAGACCTTTCGAGGGCTACACATGCCAAACTGGTCGAAAGGCACTGTGCTGACCGTGAGTTGTATGAGAGGGCAGGTGGAAAGATTGATCTCGACCCGGTGAAATCGACACTATGGTCGCAGTTCCAGAAGCGCTTTGCCGGCTGAGTTAAAATTACGGATAGCTTTTGTCGGATCACTTAGTTGGTGAGACTGAGGCTGCAACAAAATCAATTACTTAGCGTTTTTAGTTTCTGAGACTCTGGAATTTGCAAATTTTTGGCTGAACTGTGTCCGCCGCTAACGAGTTCCACGAAAAGTCCACACGACCGAACCAGCTCTGGCAGACCGACTTCACCTATCTGAAGGTCATCGGCTGGGGCTGGTTTTACCTGTCGACCATTCTCGATGATTACCGAAGCACGGCTTGGTCAATTGCTTGGACCCATTGAAACTAAAGAGCCTACAATATGTTCTTCTTTCCAGAGCCCGATGATGTCTACAAAGTCGTCGGTGGCAATCTGACCTCCTTCATTCTGGGCAGTAATCCGCCATTACATTCTCCCTTGATTGAGGTGGTCGAACAAGAATTGCGGCCTGGATCCTAACTTCGCTCCCCTTGCATGAAAACATAGCCTCGCCAGGCCGCGATGCGGCGGCCGTCCGCATGCCCGCTGGGTAATACGCGCAGTTACGCAAACTTGGGGTTTGCCTGCGCGCCTGCCGCGGGCTTTTTTGTTCGGAGATCGGGTTGGGGCCCGATGTCCTTTACATGATACGCCCCGCCAGCAGACTCGAAGTTAAGCTCGGCGCTGGTTATTAAGCGTTTGTAGGATGATCGTTTAGTCATGCGCAGAGGCTTCGGAGGCACTCTGCCCGGCTCAAGAGGCCTTCTGACAAGACCGATCAGGATGTTCAGTAAATCACGTTGAGCATCAGCAGCGAAACCACCAGGAACAGAACGGTCATAACGCCGCCGGATCGCACAAAGTCCATTACCTTATAACCCGCCGGCCCCATAATCAGTGCGTTTACCTGATGGGTGGGTATGATGAAGCTGTTCGAGGTCGAAATCGCAACTGTTAGCGCAAATACGGCTGGGTTACCGCCAGCGGCTACCGCAATCGAAACGGCAAGAGGCACAAGCAGGACAGTGGCTCCGACATTTGACATAACCAGTGAAAACGTCGTGGCCAGTATCGCGACGCCAGCTTGAAGCGCCCAAATGGGCCAACCGTTCAAAATGATCATGATTTGCTGGGCGATCCACGCCGCAGTACCAGTATTTTGCACCGCTTGTCCCAGCGGTATAAGGCATGCCAGCAGAAAAACCGTGTTCCATCCCACCGCTCGATAAGCCTCATCGACACTGAGTACACGTGTGAGCATCATTCCGGCTGCACCTGTCAGAAGGCAAAGGGATAAACGAACGTCGGTAAACAGTATCAGCGACAGCGAAATCGCAAAAAAGGCCAAAGCCCAACCGACCTTCTGTGGTCGCAATTCATCTTGCGGAAAATCCGTTGTCACGACCACAAAGTCAGGGTCCCGTTTAATCCGCATCAGGTTGTCCCACCTTGTATGTGCAACAAGCATGTCACCAGCGTGAAATTCTTCTAGCCCGATCTGAGTGGACTCATGCGTTTCAGTCTCTACATGGCTGAGCGTTTCTTCTCCTCGGTGAATAGCGAGCAGTGACATGCCGTATGTCTTGCGAAACAAAAGCTCGCGGGGGCATTTCCCGATCAGCTTGCTGTCAGGTGTCACAACGACTTCGGCTATTCCGGCATTTGTTGGTGCAAATTCTTCGACGAAGATATCCAGTTCAGGTAGAACAGTCAGATCGAATTTTTCTGCGAACTGCTCGACAACCAGGCGATTTCCTATGATGGCAAGCCTGCACGGGGCAGCGATCTCGGCCGTCAGGACCTGGACCATAGAAGTTTTGCCGCGATAAAATGTGGATATTATGTAGAGATGGTTTTCATGGTTTATGTCAGCCAGTATCTGCCCAACCAGCGGGCTCTTTTCCGGCACGATTACCTCGAAAACATCCGCCTGCAACCCGTAAACCCGCTGCAGGTATTCCTGCGTACCTTGCCCTGTGCCTGTATTTTCAGATCCGGCATCTCCGGGCAGTACCCAGCGTCCCAACAGCAGAAAGTACCCGATCCCGGTCAGGATTAAGACCGCACCGATTGGCGTCACCGAGAAGAGGCCGAAAGGTTGAATTTTCTGGCCTTCGGGCAGGCCCTCATTTGCAGTTTGGACCAGGTCGTTCAACAGGATCAGCGGAGATGAGCCAACCATTGTCATCGTGCCGCCAAGGATTGCGCAAAACCCCATGGGCATCAGCAGGCGGGATAGGGGTATTCCGGACCTCGAGGAAATGCGGCTGACGACTGGCAGAAACAACGCAGCCGCCCCGACATTCTGCATGAATGAAGAAATAACCCCGACCGTACCTGAAACGATCGGCAATACCCGGTTTTCAGCTGTGCCACCATATTTGAGAATGACCGCAGCAACCTTGTTCATGATACCGGTTTTGTCCAAACCAGCACCGACAATCATGACCGCGATTATAGAAATCACAGCGTTCGAAGCGAATCCATCGAACAGGTGCGTAACATCCGCAAGATTCTCAAGCCCCGGTGCGTAGCTGAGAAGACCGACGAGAACCAGAACCAGTATGGCTGAGAGGTCAATTCTGACAATTTCTGAAACGAACAGGAAGACGGTGAAGGCCAACAACACGCAAACCACACCCATTTCAAACGTAAAGGCAACTTGTTCCACGGATTTCACCGAGACTTTTGTTTTTTGGTTATTGTGAACACCTAAACTATCGCGCTTGCGCTGTCATGATGTTTCGTTTTTCGCAATAAAAACGAAACAAAGTTTCGAGACTTGACCGCCGATTTTGGTGAACTGCAATCCAAATACAAGATGCGATCTGATTTAGTAAATTCTGAAGCTGCTTCAATCTGGATAGGTGTAGTAATCGCCACCCAGTTTAAGCAAAGCAAACGAAGGAACCGAACTCAACGCAATCTGCCTTTTGCGACAATGTCCAAGCGCCGGGATGCTGCTTCGCAACTGACCCAAAGCAGACGGTGCTGTCAGGCAAATTTGAACCAACCTCAGCCAGGCCAGTAGAGCTGTCCTTTAGCCCGCGCCAAGTTGACGCCACTCGGCCAGAACGGCGGGGCGGTTCAGCTTGAAAGTGTCTCGGCTGGTGAAAGATCTTTCCTGGTTGAGATGGTTGAAGACGGAGGAGTGTACTGCGGCAGATTTCTGCAAACTTCGCATGTGCCTGAAATGCTGCATTGCGCATTCATTTCGTCGGAACGGCAAGTGTGAGTTCTCAACTCGATTATTGAGCCGCCTGCTCGTTTACTGTTTTTCCCTGACACCAAGCTCTCTGAGCGCGCGCGATATGACGCGAAGCGATCTGAAACGATTTCACCAGCAGTATCGTGTCGACTCATCAATTGTATGAAGAATTTCAATGCCGCTCGCTTGTTTCGATGCTTTGGGGCCACGGAATCGAGAACCTCGCCCCGTGATCAACGGCGTGACACAGGTAGCGCCGTTCGCCATTGATCTTCACAAACACTTCGTCGAAGTGCCACTTCCACTTTGAGTATACCCGCAATTGCTGCACTGCAGCTTCCACGAACCAGGTCTTAAAGAAGGGTTTGTCGAGCGCGAAGTTCATCAATCTCCCTATGAGTTGCTTAAGTTAAGTCGAACCTCGCGCATTCGAAAACTAACCCGTCAATTTGATCAGTGACGCAAAGGTGTCTTGTCCCTTTGAGCAGCCGAGTCTTACCGATCCCGACCTTCAATACGGGATGCGCGCCCGGCTGATGAATTGACGCAGCGCGAACCGTGAACGCACCACGCGTAAGCCCGGCAACCGCATTAGTTTTGTCTGTAGGAACGTTTCAAACTCTTCCAGGCTTTCAACTGCAACTTCCAACAGGAAATCCTGCGCGCCGGTCATCAACGTTCCGGTCACTACCTCGTCAAACAGCGCGACCTGGCGCTGAAAGTCTGCCACTTTCTCTGCGTCCTGCCTCTCGAGTTCGACCGAGACGAAAGCCGTGATCGGAAAGCCCGCCGTTTTACGGTCGATGCGGGCGCTGTAACCCGAGATAAGCCCGGATTCCTCAAGACGCGCCAACCGGCGTTTGCAAGGTGTGGCGGACAGGCCAATGCGTTCCGAAAGTTGGACCAATGACATACGCCCGTCTTCTTGCAGTGCACGAAGAATCTCTCGATCTACTTGATCTGTAGTGTAAGGCACTATGAAACCTAATTTTTGTAGTGTAATCCACCAAGTTTGCTTCAGAATACCCTGGATAAGCGGTTTTTCAACCCAGCGCAGGATAATAGGCTGGAAGAAATGATCCTAACGGATCGAAGTGATTACGCCCCGCCCTTCTAAAAAAGAGAAACCATGCCCCTGATCATCACGGAAGAAACCCCGCCACCCGGATATGAGCGCCTGATCTTTGCTGAGGATGCCAGTAGCGGGTTACAGGCCTATATCTGTTTGCACTCAACAGTTTGCGGCCCGGCGGCGGGAGGCTGCCGAATGTGGGCTTACGAGAGCCGGGAAGCTGCTCGTGAAGACGTGTTGCGGCTGGCACGCGGCATGACCGCCAAGAATGTTATGGCCGGACTCGGGCTGGGCGGTGGCAAATCGGTGATCATTGGCAATGCCCGTAAAGACAAAACCCCGGCAATGCTGCGCGCCTTTGGTCGCGCGGTCGACGCTCTGGACGGGCAGTACTATACCGCCGAAGATGTGGGTTTCTCACCCGAAGACATTCGGATTGTGGCCGAGGAGACGGATTTCGCAGTTGGCCTCGAAGGTGGGGAGCATGGCAGCGGTGACCCGTCCCCCTTTACCGCCGAAGGGGTTTTTCAGTGCCTGAATGTCGGCGCAAAAGACGTATTCGGGAGCGACGATCTGACCGGGCTTCGCGTGCTGGTTCAGGGATTGGGCCATGTGGGGATGAGCCTGGCGGAAAAACTGCATGCCGCAGGTGCCTCGCTGATCGTGTCGGACATCAATCAAGCCGCGCTTGACCAAGCCCGCGACCGGCTGCGTGCGGATATCTGCCCTGTGGATCAAGTATTTGACGCACAGATGGACATTTTTGCGCCCTGTGCTCTGGGTGGCATTCTGACCCATGACAGCGCGCAGAGACTGACGGCGCGTCTGGTCTGTGGCGCGGCCAACAACCAACTTGCTGAAGACGCGGTTGCCGAAACCCTTGGCGCGCGCGGAATTCGCTATCTGCCCGATTATGTGGTCAATGCGGGTGGCATCATCAGCGTGGCAGGTGAAATACACAAGGTAGGTGAGGCATATCGCCAGGCTAGGCTCAAGGAGGTCGCCACGCGAATTGCAGAGATCCTCGCAACCTCGAAACGCACCGGCCAATCGACCACAAAGGTCGCCGCCCAGGTAGTCGATGAAATTCTAAATAGCGTCCGTGACCACCGCCAAGAGGGTGCAGCATGAGCGAAACAACCAAACCGCTGTCGTTGAACGTTCCTGAACCGGGCTGCCGACCAGGCGATACACCGGATTTCTCGGATTTCGAAATTCCCCGAGCGGGTGAGGTTCCGCAGCCGCCGGTCGACGTGGCGGCGGATGACATTCGTGACATGGCTTTTTCGATTGTTCGGGTTCTGAACAAAGAGGGACAGGCCGTCGGTGAATGGGCAGGGGCAATGACGCCTGATGAGCTGCGCATCGGCTTGCGCCATATGCTGACCCTGCGCGCCTTTGACAAGCGCATGCTGATGGCGCAACGTCAGGGCAAGACAAGTTTCTATATGCAGCACCTGGGCGAAGAGGCGATCAGCTGTGCCTTTGCTCGTGCGTTGCAACCCGGTGACATGAATTTCCCGACATATCGTCAGGCCGGACTACTGGTTGCAGTAGACTATCCGATGCTGACGATGATGAACCAAATCTATTCCAATGCCGATGACCCGCTGCACGGTCGTCAGTTGCCAATCATGTACACTTCGAAAGAACACGGGTTCTTTTCGATCTCAGGCAATCTGGGCACGCAATTTGTGCAATCGGTGGGCTGGGCCATGGCCTCAGCCATTTCTGGGGATACCAAGATCGCCGCCGGTTGGATTGGCGACGGCTCAACCGCGGAAAGCGATTTTCATGCGGCGATGGTGTTTGCCTCCACCTATAAAGCGCCCGTTGTTCTGAACATCGTCAACAACCAATGGGCCATCTCGACCTTCCAAGGGATCGCCCGAGGTGGGGTTGGCACTTTTGCCGCGCGCGGCCACGGGTTTGGTATCCCCTCGCTTCGTGTCGATGGCAACGACTATCTGGCCGTTCACGCAGTCGCCAAATGGGCCGCCGAGCGCGCGCGTCGGGGGTTGGGCCCAACCTTGATTGAGTATGTGACTTACCGCGCGGGCGGGCATTCTTCGTCGGACGATCCTTCGGCCTACCGTTCGGGTGAGGAAGCCAGCGCCTGGCCGCTCGGCGATCCGATAGAACGCCTGAAGAAGCATCTGATCACGATCGGCGAATGGTCCGACGAGCGCCATACACAGGCTGAGGCCGAAATCATGGATGAGGTCATTGCGACGCAGAAACAGGCCGAAAGCGTCGGTACCCTGGGCGACGGCAAGGCTCCATCGCCCCGTGACATGTTCGAGGGTGTTTATGAAACAATGCCGCCGCATCTGGTCCGGCAGCGCCAGCAGGCGGGGTATTGAGAGATGGCTCAAATGACAATGATAGAAGCCATTCGTGATGCCCATGACGTGGCTATGGCCGCCGATGACCGTGTGGTGGTGTTCGGCGAGGATGTAGGGTTTTTCGGGGGTGTTTTTCGTTGCACCGCCGGTTTGCAGGAAAAATACGGCAAGAGCCGCTGCTTTGATGCGCCGATCAACGAAAGCGGCATCGTCGGCACCGCAATCGGTATGGCCGCCTATGGTCTGAAGCCGGTGATCGAGATTCAGTTCGCCGATTATGTTTATCCCGCCTATGACCAGATCGTGAGTGAGGCCGCGCGTTTGCGCCACCGCTCGAACGCCGACTTTACCTGCCCGCTTGTCATCCGCATGCCCACGGGTGGTGGAATTTTCGGCGGCCAGACCCACAGCCAGAGCCCGGAGGCGCTGTTCACCCATGTGTCGGGCCTCAAGGTGGTGATGCCGTCAAATCCGGTGGATGCCAAGGGCCTGTTGCTTGCGTCGATTGCCGACCCGGATCCAGTGATCTTTCTGGAGCCCAAACGGCTTTATAACGGGCCGTTTGACGGGCATCACGATAAACCGCTGACAACCTGGAAAAAGCACGCCCAGGGCGACGTGCCCGAAGGCGATGAGATTGTGCCTCTGGGCAAGGCCAAGGTCACCCGCGAGGGGGCGGATGTGACCGTCTTGGCCTACGGAACCATGGTTTATGTGGCCGAGGCCGCCGCAAAGGAAACTGGCATTGACGCCGAGGTGATCGACCTGCGGACACTTATGCCGTTGGATCTGGATACGATCACCGCCTCGGTGAAGAAGACCGGCCGCTGCGTGATCGTACATGAAGCCACGCGCACGTGCGGCTTTGGCGCCGAGCTGCTGAGCCTTGTGCAAGAGGAGTGCTTCTATCACCTCGAAGCGCCAATTATCCGTGTCACCGGTTGGGACACACCTTATCCGCATGCCCAGGAATGGCAGTATTTCCCGGGCCCAATGCGGGTGGGTGAAGCCCTCAAAACCGTCATGGAGGACTGAACCATGGGCGTACATATCATCCGTCTTCCGGACATCGGCGAGGGTATCGCCGAAGCCGAATTGACCGAATGGCAGGTCAAGCCTGGCGATATAGTCAGGGAAGACGATATTCTGGCTGTGGTGATGACCGACAAGGCCGCAGTCGAAGTGCCTTCATCCGTCGCTGGCAAGGTTTTGGAATTGGGTGGGGAGATCGGCGAGTTGATGGCCGTTGGCGCCACTCTGATCCGCATTGAAGTCGACGGAGAGGGCAACGAAGGCGATGCGCCTGCCGTGGCCGAGGCGACCGACGTTGAGCCGGAACCTGAACCAGATCCGAAGGTCGAGCCCAAGCCTGATCCCGCAAAAGCACCCGAACGGGCCGCACCTGCGGTGGCGCGCGCCCAAGGCACCAAGCCGCTGGCCTCACCCTCGGTACGCGCTCGTGCCCGTGAAGAAGGCATCGACTTGCGCCAGGTGCCGGGGTCCGGTCCGGCCTCGCGGATCAGCCACAACGATCTGGATCAGTGGATTGCTTCGGGCGGCATTCAGCAGGGTCAGATCACCCGTGGCGCCAATACCGGCATTGAAGAGGTGCGCGTCATCGGCATGCGCCGCAAGATTGCCGAAAAAATGCAGCTTTCGAAACGCCAGATCCCGCATATCACCATCGTTGAAGAGGTCGAAATCGAGTCTCTCGACGCCCTGCGGGTGGCGCTGAATGACAAGTACAAGGGCCACAGGCCAAAGCTGACAATGCTGCCGTTCCTGATGCGCGCGATTGTTGAAGCGGTGCGCGAACAGCCCGGATTGAACGCCCGTTTCGATGATGAGGCCGGCGTCATCCATCGCCATGGTGGCGTGCATGTGGGCATTGCCACCCAGACGCCAAACGGGCTGAACGTGCCGGTAATCCGCCACGCCGAAGCGGGTAGCCTTTGGGACAATGCCGCCGAGTTGACCCGCCTGGCCGAGGCTGCCCGCGAGGGCACGATCAAGCGCGAGGAATTGCAGGGCGGTACCATCACCATAACCTCGCTCGGGCCGCTGGGTGCGTTGGCCACCACACCGATCATCAATCATCCCGAGGTAGCCATTGTGGGTGTCAACAAGATGCAGATCCGCCCGGTTTGGGATGGTCAGCAGTTCCAGCCGCGCAAGATGATGAACATCTCGTGCAGCTTCGATCATCGTGTGGTCGACGGCTGGGATGCGGCTGTCTTCGTGCAGAAACTGAAATCCCTGCTGGAAACCCCGGCCATGTTGTTTGTGGAGGGCTGAATGTCGGACCTGAAATGTAAGTTGCTGATCATCGGCGCTGGTCCCGGCGGCTATGTCTGCGCCATTCGTGCGGGTCAGTTGGGCATCGACACGATAATAGTCGACGAGGCCAATCCCGGCGGCACCTGTCTGAATGTGGGCTGCATCCCCTCTAAGGCGCTGATCCACGCGGCCGACGAGTTTCACCGGATCACAGCGGTCAATGACGGCCCGCTGGGCATCACCGCTGCCGCCCCAAAAATCGACCTCGCCAAGACCGTCGCCTGGAAGGACGGTATCGTCCGACGGTTGAATACCGGTGTCTCGGGTCTGATGAAAAAGGCTGGCGCGAGGTTTGTTTCAGGCCGTGCTCGGTTTTTGGACGGCAAGACGGTGTCGGTCACAGATACCGAGGGAGAAAGCCGCGAAATCAGCGCCGAATATATCGTCATCGCCACAGGCTCGGCCCCTGTTGAACTGTCCTCACTGCCATTTGGCGGCGATATACTGTCCTCAACCGAGGCGCTGGCGCTGGGCGACGTACCTGAAAGCCTTGCCGTTGTTGGCGGCGGGTACATAGGGCTGGAACTGGGCACGGCCTTTGCCAAACTGGGCACCAAGGTCACAGTTGTAGAGGCCGAGGCCCGTATACTGCCCACCTATGACAAACCGCTGACCGAACCGGTGACGAAACGTCTGTCGGCACTGGGTGTCACGGTCATGACCGACACCAGGGCGCAAGGCTTTTCCGATGGTGTTTTGGCCACGGATCAGGGCAATGTTGCCGCCGACAAGGTGCTGGTGACCGTTGGTCGCCGCCCACGCACCCATGGTATCGGGGTTGAGGAACTGTCGCTTACAATGGACGGTCCGTTCATTCGGATCGACGAGACCTGTCAGAGTTCGATGCGGGGCATCTATGCAATCGGGGACGTTACAGGCGAACCCATGCTCGCCCATCGCGCCATGGCGCAGGGCGAAATGGTCGCCGAACATATCGCGGGCCACACCGTCGCGTGGGACAAACGCGCGATTCCGGCAGTCTGCTTCACCGACCCCGAGATCGTTACCTGTGGCGCTCTGCCCGGCGAGATTGACGGCACAAACGCAACCGATTTTCCGATGGCGGCCAATGGCAGAGCCATGACATGCGAACGTGAAGACGGATTTGTCCGCGTGGTCTGGCGCGAAACCGACCATGCTGTTGTGGGCATTCAGGCTGTCGGCGCGCAGATGTCGGAGCTGTCGGCTGCGTTCTCGATTGCCATCGAAATGGGTGCCTGCCTTGAGGACATCGGCGCAACCATCCACGCCCACCCGACCCAGTCCGAAGGCCTGCAAGAAGCTTGTCTGAAGGCTCTGGGTCAAGCCCTGCATATCTGAAGTTCAGGCGGAAACTCTGCCAGCTCGCCTTCGGTCGGGCTGACCTCTTCTGGCTGTGTTCTGTCAGACAAATTCGAACCAGCCTCAGCTCGGCCTGTAGAGCTGCCCTATAGGCCGCGCCAAGTTCACGCCACTCGGCAAAAGCTGCGGACCGTATCAGCTTGAAAGTGTCTTGGCTGGCAAGAGATCTTTCCTGGTTGAAGAAGGAGGAATGTACTGCGGCAAATATCTGCCAACTTCGCAAGTGCCTGAAACGCTGCATTGCGTATTCGCTTCGCCGGAACGGCAAGTGTGAATTCTCAACTCGATTGTTGAACCGCCTGACCGTCATTTGTTTTTCCTTGGCACCAAGCTCTCTGGTCGCGGTGCGATATGGCGCAAAACGACTTGAACCGACTTCACCGGCAGCACCGTGGCGCCTCATCAGTTTTTCTTCTTTCCACCCACTTGTTTCGGCGTTTTGGTGACCACGGCTTCCAGCACCTCGCCCTCATGATCGACGGCACGCCAAAGGTAGTGCCGTTCGCCATTGTTCTTCACAAACACATCGTCGACATGCGGTCTCGATTTTGATTGCGTGCTATATGATCACGTACAATACATCCGGCGCATGACCAAAGGCGTCAGGTACATCGGAATCTGATAGGCACCGATAAACACCATGATCGGCGCCGTGACCTCGGGCGGCAGAGCCACGAAGAACAATGCAATGTTGCGATTTCCGGCGATCAGAGACACTGCGGTCGCTTGAGCCGGACGCAAGCGATTGCGTGCAAGTCGTAAGGTGGCGATCTGAGCGCCAAAATTCAAGAAACAGGCGAAGGCGATCCAGAACCCGGCAAGCCACGGATCATTCAACGCCGTTGTGCTGACCGACGGCATCAAGCCAATGACGAAAACTGCCAACGTGATCGCAGCCAACCCTTCAAGTTTCAACAGCGTTGTTTGCGAAGGATTGCTTAGAAGGGTCAGGCGCAGCCCGACGGCAACAAGCGTCACGATAGAAATCGTCAGAAACAGCTTTACCGCAGCCTTCAGGACCGCCGATAAATCTCCAAGCTCAGGCATAAGCCAGAAAACCGGCAGAGCCGTCAGGGGCAACGCGGCTGTCCCGACCACAACCAGACGCATCGCGTGCTCGGCGGGATACCCCATCATCATACAAAGGTTCGGACTGCCTGAGATCGAGGGCGCGGCGGTCATGATCAGCAATGACAAAATGACCGCCGTTCCCGTCCATCCCCCGGCAATCGCTATTGCGAGAACGGCAAGTGGCATTAGAACCTGAAACCCGACAACTGTTGTTGTGACCTGACGCAGATCCGCCAAAGATCCCAGAATGGCCGCTGGCTCCATCCGTAGAATGGTCACGAACAACAGAAGAGCAACTAGAGGCGGGAGCAAAGGCCGCATTGGCTCGGCCAGTCCCGGCAGCAACAACCCCACGACCAGTCCAGAGACCAGAACGTAAGGGCCATTTTGCGCCGCCCAGAGCAGCAGTTTCACTGCGCCACCTTACCCGCCCGGTGTCCCGCGCAGGTTTTCGGGCAACCACGTTGCGAGGTCAGGGAACCAGATCAGGATAAAAACCATCAGCACCATGATCAGGAACATCGGGATCGCGGCGCGGGCGATATAGCTCATCTCATGGTTTGTCATTCCCTGCATCACGAACAGATTGAACCCAATCGGCGGCGTAATCTGTGCCATTTCGACAACGACGACGATGAAGATACCGAACCAGATCAGGTCTATCCCGGCATCGCGGATCATCGGTTCAACCACCGCCATGGTCAGCACAACCGAGGAAATGCCGTCGAGGAAACAACCCAGAACGATGTAGAACACCAGCAGGACCATCAGCAGCTCGAACCGGGTCAGTTCCCACCCGGCGATCAGGTCGGCCAACCCACGTGGAAGGCCGGTAAAGCCCATCGAAAGCGACAGGAACGCTGCACCTGCAAGGATCAGCGCAATCATCGCACTGGTCCGAGTAGCGCCCATCAGACTTTCAGTGAAGGTCTTCCATGTCAGCGACCCCTGCCCTGCGGCCAACAGCAATCCTCCGATCACGCCAAAGGCAGCAGCCTCGGTCGCGGTGGCATAGCCGAGATACATCGAACCGATCACAACCACGATCAGCAAGATAACAGGCAACAGAAAACGAGAGTTCTTGAGCTTTTCGGAAAAGGTCAGCTTACCTTCCTGGTTCGGATTCCAGTCCTTGCCAAACTTGGAATAGATCGCGACATATCCCATGAACATCGCGGCCAGCACGAGGCCCGGCAGGATACCTGCAAAAAACAGCTTGGTGATCGATTCATTGATCGTAACGCCATAGACGATCAACGTCAGAGATGGCGGGATCATTAGGCCGAGCGTGGCCGCCCCCGTAAGAGTGCCAATGATCATACGCTCGGGGTACTTTCGCTTACGCAGCTCGGGGATCGACATCTTGCCGACCGTGGTCAGGGTGGCAGCGGAAGAGCCCGAGACGGCAGCGAATACCGTGCAGCCTACAATATTAGTATGCACCAGTCCGCCGGGCAGCGGAGCCATCCAAGGGGAAAGACCCTTGAACATATCCTCGGATAATCGCGTTCGATAAAGGATCTCGCCCATCCAGATGAACATGGGCAGCGCTGTCAGGGTCCAGGACGAGGACGCTGACCAGATGGTCGTGATCATAACGTCGCCCACGGGGCGGGTCGTGAACAACTCCATCCCGACCCAGGCAACGCCCATCAGGGCAAGACCGACCCAAACACCAGTTCCGAGGAGGGTAAAGAGAACAAAGAGGAAGAGAATGATGACAGACAGGTTTTCCATGCTCTTATTCCCCGTGGCTCTGATCAGCCAAATCGCGGACGATGCGGTGATCGCCCTTGAAGATGACGTGGATGAGGTGATCGGTCAGAGCGATTGCAAGGATCACGGCGCCGATCAGCATGGTGGATTGTGGAATCCAAAGCGCGGTTTTGTCCTGCCCCTGGCTGATATCGTTGAACTTCCAGCTCCAGTAGACGAAGCGATAGGCGTACCAGCAGAAGTACCACATAACCGCGGAGCCGATGGCAAAACACCAGATTTCAAGGATGCGCCGCGCGCCTTCCGGAACTGCGTTCAGCAAGATCGAAACACGGATATGGCTGCCGCGGTTCAACGCATTGGCAAAGGCAAGAAACGAGGCAGCTGCCATCGCATACCCAGCATAATCAGGTGCACCGGGAAAGACTTCTCCGGTCCAGCGCGCCAGCATCTGCACCACGATCAGCAACAGAATGGCAATCAGGCTGAGCGCCGCCAGAACTCCTGCTGCCAAATAGATGAAATCCAGTACGGACCGAAGCCCTCGCAATACCGCCATACCGTCCCCGTTAAGTTATGATTGGATGGGTTAAGGGCGGCGAAAAAATCCGCCGCCCGCGTGCAGTTACTGCGACGAATTGAATGCATCGACGATGGCCTTGCCCTCGTCGCCTGCGGCTTCCAGCCATTCATTGGTCATGGTGACGCCGATTTCCTTCAGTTCCTGAACCATCTGATCGGACGCAGGACCAACGGTCATTCCACCATCGCGCAGACCTTGTAGCGTAAAGCCGGTGTATTCCTTGGCCCGCCAGTTGCCAGCGTATTCCGCCAGTTCCGCGCACGCTTTGATGACGTTCTTATTGGCGTCGGACACGCCAGACCAAATGTCGGAGTTCACCATCACGTAATTGCGCGGCAACCAAGCGTCGACCTCATAGAAATAGTTCAGGCTTTCCCATACCTTGCGGTCATAGCCGGTCGAACCTGAGGACACCATCGAGTCTGCAACTCCGGTGGCGAATGCCTGACTGATTTCAGCTGCTTCAATGGTCACCGGCAGCATCCCCGTCAACTCGGCCAGACGCGAGGTCGCGTTGTTATACGACCGGAATTTGATGCCTTCCATATCGGCGACCGAGTTCACCTCATTCTTGAAGTACAGCCCCTGCGGCGGCCACGGCACAGCGTAGAGCAGGGTCAGGTTCTGTTCTGCCAGCAGCTTTTCAAGCGAGGGTTTGGCGGCTTGCCACAACTTTTCGCTGTCATCGAAGGACGTTGCCAGGAACGGGATCGAGTCAAACCCGAACAACGCGTTTTCATTCTGGTGGCCGGACAGCAGGCGCTCACCGATCGGAGCCTGCCCGGTTTGAATCGCGCGTTTGATGTCGGCGCCTTTGAACAACGAGCCCGAGGGATGCGTGACGATTTCGATCTCACCACCGGTGCCGGTGGTCACGCATTTGGCGAATTCCGCGCCCGTGGCCGAGTGGAAGTTTGACGCGGCATAGGCCATCGGCATGTCCCACTTCTCGGCTAGCGCAGGTGCGGCTGAGGCGGCCGTAAGGGCCGTCGCCGTCAGAAGGTTTGTTAGTTTTTTCATCACATTCTCCCTATTGAATATTGAGCTGCCATTTTGTCATCAGCCTATTATTATGTTGCGAAACGTGAGGGTGCGTAGACGCTCATATCGGCGTTCGGGGTTCTGCCCGCGATCATCTGTGCCAGAAGACGCCCAGTTTTGGGCCCGCCCGTCAGGCCGATATGATGGTGACCAAACCCCATGAACGCGCCGTCAATCCCCGGAACATCGCCGATGATCGGGATCGAGTCCGCCGGCGCCGGCCTGTGCCCCATCCATTCCACTTCCTCCTTCCATGTCACACCCGGAAGAGCCGCGCGCGCATTCTTGCGCATCAACTCGAACGGTGCGCGCGAGGGCGGAGCTTCCAATCCTCCGAACTCTACAATTCCCGCCAAGCGTATCCGCCCGTCCATAGGCGTGGCAACAAACTTGCCCGACGCGACCATAACCGGACTGCGCGGCATTGCAGAAGGGGCCACTAATTCAAGATGATAGCCTCGTTCGCTTTCAAGCGGGACAGAAATACCCAACCGTTTTGCCAAAGGCCCAGACCAAACTCCTGCCGTAATGATGGCTGTGTCGCATGGGATGGTTTCGCCATTCGCACGCACACCCGTGACGCGGCCCTTTTCACGCACGACATCTTCGACACAGGCGCGGATCACCCGGCCTCCGTTCGCCTCGACATGTGTGGCCAAGTCCTTCACATAGCGCCCAGGATCCGTGATATGTCCATGCTCAGACAGTTTGGCGGCGAAACCGATGTCCGGGCTGAAGACCGGGTCGTAGTCATGGAAAGCCTTGCCTTCCAATTCATCCCACTCAAACCCGTGCTTGCGCCGAATGCTCCAGCCGAAGGCATCTTCTTCGAATTGGGTGCGGTCATTGTAAAGGAACAGGTAATCTGACGGTACGATCCACTTTTCCGCAGCTGTGCCAGAAGCCAGAGCCTTGTGATCGTTCAAGCTGTCTCCAACTATCGGCGCAAGGGCCGCTGCAATCCGCGCGACATCATCGGCGTTTGCATGGCTTAAGTATTTTTTCAGCCACGGGATCAGCTTGGGCAGGTATCCCCATTTCAGGAACAGAGGCTGAGACGGGCTGAACAACATCTTTGGTGCCTTGCCCAAAAGGCCGGGAACTGTCACCGGCACGATGGAACAGGAGGCCAGAACCCCGCCATTACCATGCGAGGCTCCTTCACCCGGCCCGGCCTTGTCGATCAGGATCACATCGTGACCGTCACGCTGCAGCCAGACCGCTGCAGAGACGCCTACGATACCGGCGCCGATAATGGCTATGGTCATTTTTTCGCTCATGCCGCCACGGCCTTGGCTGTGGCATAGCGATTCAGCTTTGCTACATCGGGCCTGCCGCCCAACCCGGGCCCTGTAGGGACGACAACTTGGCCGTTTTTGATCCGAAATGGCTCTTCCAGAATATCCTCCTGCAGGAAATACGAGGCTTGATAGAACTCGCATCCAAGCGTGATTTCAGGGGTCGCCGCGATCATGTGGGTACCCGCCAGATGCGCAAGACCAGCCTCGAACATGTCGCCCCCATAGGCCATCAGACCATGCGCCGCTGCTATACGGGCGACCGTTTGGCCGCGTGTTAATCCGCCCGATTTCATGATCTTCACCGACACACCGTCGCAAATCCTTTCACGCGCGGCGCGCTCCATATCTTCGGGGCCAAAGACGCTTTCATCAGCCAACAGGGGCACGTCGACCATCTGCCGCAACCTTGCCATCATACCGTAATGATGCGCGCGCACCGGCTGTTCGATAAAGTCCGGATTAAACTGGGCCGCGTCTCGTATCTGTGCCGGAGCTTCTTCGATATCGAGCCCTTGGTTATAGTCCACCCGTACCGAGAATTCCGGATAATTCTGCGCAATGTGCTCCAGTCGCATGATGTCGAACGCATGATCCTTGAACCCGGTCTTGAGCTTTATGACCCGAACGCCATCCTCCTTCAGCCGAGACATGAGATCGATATCCTGTGCAAACTCAGGGTTTGCAATGGAACAGCTGAGTGGAATCGCGTCGCGGCAGCGACCACCCAGCAGAGACCAGACCGGAACACCAGAAACACGGCCAGCGAGATCCAGAAGAGCGGTTTCCAACGCTGCTTTGGCTTCGGTGCAATGCGCCACAGCGTACGCCGCACATGCCATGATTGCTGCGCGATCACCAATTTTTGCCCCCACAACAAGCGGTCGCAGATAGCGATCCAGCGCTGCATAGCTGGCTTCGGGCGTGCCGGTGAACACTGACCACGGTGATGCCTCTCCGAACCCTTCTGATCCGTCCTCTGCCGTTAACCGCAGGACGACAACCTCGCAGGTGCCTTCCACAGAGCCAATTCCGTGGTCCCGCCGCGACGTAACCGGCAGCTTCAGGTGCCACAGATCAAACCCAATGATTTTCTGGTTCAGATCGCTCATTTCATCCCCTGTTGATGAAAAGAAGCCTGCCTTGACCAGCATATCATTTCAAATACTATATATTTGAGTATTCATCAGAAAAAGTGATGCTATCTGATGCCCCTGAGGTTTCGCCAACTACAAGCGTTCCACGCCATTATGGAGACCGGAACCGTGACCGGTGCGGCCTCGGTTCTGGGCATCTCGCAACCGGGGATCAGCAACCTTCTGGCACAGCTTGAACGTGAGGCACGGTTGCCGCTGTTTGAACGAAACAGAGGCCGCCTACTGCCGACGCCTGAGGCCGAGTTGCTCTATCACGAAGTCGACACAGTGGTGCGCGGGTTGGATCATGTGGCGCAGGCTGTGACGGACCTGCAGAACAAGCACCCGGGTCAGTTACAGGTCGCTGCTCCTCATTTGCTCTCGTTCGGATTCATGCCCCGAGAAATCGCGCGATTTGCCAAGAGTCGCCCAAATCTGGCGGTCAGCTTTCAGTCGCAATACTCGTCGAAGATTCAGGAATGGGTGATCTCGGGCCTTTTTGAGATCGGTATTGTCGAGATGCCGATCCTGCACGACACGCTGAACTATCAGGTATTTCAATTCGAAACGCTGGCGACATTTCCCGAAGACAGCCCACTTGCAAAACACGACGTGCTGACGCCGGAGGTTCTGGAAAACGAGCCCTTCATCGTCATGGGCCCCGAGCACCAGACCCATCGAAGAACCCGTGACATTTTTCATAGCGCCGGGCGCAAATGGCGAACTCAGATTCACACGCATCTTTCTGAGAACCTGCTGAGTTTCGTAAAACAGGGCATGGGCGTCGCAATGATAGATCCGTTTACGGTCAACTTTGACGGAGAGAGCGGATATCAAACCCGCCCCTTCCGGCCCGCAGTCATGCTGGACCTCGCTATCATCACGGCCAAGGGCCGACCCCTTTCGACCATCGCGAAGGAGTTTTTGGCTCAGCTGACTCCGTCAATCGCCTCTTACGCAACCCATTCCGAAACGGGTGCTGCTGCCTCGTGAAGTTGTTGCGAGTGGATATCGACCAGCGTGGGACCGTCATGTTCGACGGCTTGTTTCAATACTTTGGGCAGGTCGTCGGGGTCTTTGACCGTCCATGATTTGACCCCAAAGGCAGACGCAACCGCTGCGTGGTCAGTGCGGTTGAAATCGACGTTATAGTACCGCTGGCCGAACCCGGATTCTTGGCCAGCCTTGATCCAGCCAAAGACGGAATTCGAGAACACGATCGAGGTGATCGGCATCTTGTGCCGCACCATGGTTTCAAACTCGCCGCAGGTAAACCCGAACGACCCATCACCCATGACAGACAGTGTCTTGACGGACGGGCGGCCCACATGCGCGCCCATCGCCGCGCCCAGCGAATACCCCAACGCCCCATGCGCCCGGTTGGTGATGAAGTGCCGCCCAGATTTGCGCCAACGGTAATGCGCACTGAAATATGGGCAAGGTGTACCAGGATCGGCGACGACAATCGCATCATCATCGAGGATGCCCATCAGTGAGGCCATGACGGCCTCAGGCCGGATCGGGGTCTCACGGCTTGCGGCTAGCGGGGCGAACGCGGCCATCTTGGCCTCCCACGCTGCGTGAGCCTTAACTTCGCCGCCGAAGCTTGGCAGGTCCTGCCGTGCTTCCAAGGCTTTTGCCAGTGCCTCCAGCGCCAGACGAGCATCGGCGCAGATGGCCACTTCGGTCTGATAGTTCGCACCGATCACCATCGGGTCACTGTCAATGTGGATGATGGTGGTATTACGAGCCGGGCTCCTCCATCGTTCTGTAGTTACCGACCCGGCACGGCATCCGATGAACAGAACCACGTCTGCCTGATCGATCACGGCGCGGGTCGCGGGAACACCCCCATTCGACCCGACGACCCCCAGGGCCAGCGGGTCGGTCTCGGCGATGGAACCCTGCCCCGAAACCGTTGTGGCCACTGGCATATCCAGCAAACCCGCGACGCGATGCAACGCGCTTTCGGCCCCGGACAAGACCGGGCCGCCGCCACAGACGGCCACGGCAGATTTGGATTTGACCAGTATCTCTGCCGCAGCTTCAATAGCATCCAGATCGGGTCCGGCCCGCTCTGCCGGATAACTGCGGTGTCGTGCGTCGGCCCAGATCTCGACCTCATCCACCTGCGCCTTCTGAGTATCAAACGGCAGCGCCAGATGGGTCGCACCGGGTGTGCCGGTTGTCATTGCCCGGAACGCTGACCGCACCATTGCCGGCAGCCGTGCCGCGTCGTCCAGCGAGGCATTCCACTTGGCAAGAGGCCGGAACAACCCAGGTTGGTCCAGCTCGGTCAAAGGATATTTGCCCCGGCTGGTCGTCGCCACATCCGTGGTGATCGCAAGAATCGGTACTGAGCTTTCGTTGGCCTCGACCACCCCCGGCAGGATATAGGTCGCACCGCCACCAGAAGGCCCTTCGCAAACGCCCGGTTTGCCGGTTACGCGCGCATAACCATCTGCCATATAGGCCGCGTGCCGTTCATCACGGGTTAGAATGTGCTGAATACCATGATCCATCCGCGCCATCGCATCGTAGAAGGGCAGCGTGGTATCTCCGCACAAGCCGAACATATGCTTCACGCCATGCGCCTCGAGCATACGCACCATTGCCTCAGCCCCGGTCAGATAGTTCGTCCCTGTCATGGTTAGCGATTCCTTCGATTCACACCTGCATTCAAAACTGTATACAGTTTTGTATATTGATTTCAAGAACAGCCTGTGGCACCTGTGGAGCACCGGAAAAAGGGCAGAGTTCATGGCAGGTCCACGCGTTGACGACATCTATGATCAAGTGAAAGCGATGGCTGTTTCGTTCCGTCTGCGGCCCGGCGACCGCCTAAATGAGGTGGCCCTGTCCAAAGACCTCGGCGTCAGCCGTACACCGCTGCGGGAAGCGCTGAACCGGCTGGTTGCCGAACGGCTGTTCGATTTTCGCCCGGGTCAGGGCTTTTTCTGCCGTCCGCTGGATGCCCAGACCGTGTTCGACCTGTTCGAGATGCGCAAGATCATCGAGGTGGCTGCTGTTGGGGCGGCCTGCACAAAGGCAACCGACGAGGAGCTGCAGGCGCTGCGCGACGCGCTTTTCGCAACCGGCATCGACGTCACCGGCCTGACTGTCGAGGAAGCCGTTAGCCGAGACGAAGCGTTCCATCTGGGCATAGCAAAACTGTCCGGCAACGCGGAACTGCTGCAAACCCTGACCCGCATCAACGAACGCATCCGCTATATCCGCTGGATATCGATGAGCATGGATCGACTTCATCGTTCAAAAGACGAGCACAAACAGATCATGCAGGCCCTACTGGACCGCAACGCAGACGAGGCGGCGCGTGTATTGGGCGTTCACATCGCCAAGCGGATGGATCAGGTGCAGGACGCCGTGCGTCGCGGCATCTCCAGCATTTACATGGAAGGGTCCGAAGTCATTTCGACCCGCCTAATCGAAGAGGCACAGGCATGATCGCACAGGGTGGAAAATCCATTTACGGCGCATCGGTCGGCATCCTTATGCTGGACGCAAGATTTCCCCGAATCCCCGGCGATATGGGCAATGCGCAGACATGGCCATTCCCAGTAATGTATCGCATTGTCCGTGATGCCTCACCCGAACGGGTCGTTCGTCATAAGGCCGAAGGCATGCTGGATGCGTTCATCGAAGCGGCCCAGGATTTGGTCAAGGATGGGGTGGACGGAGTCACCACCAATTGCGGGTTTCTTTCCCTGTTCCAAAAAGAACTGTCCGAGGCTGTACCGGTACCTGTCGTCACATCCTCGCTCATGCAAGTCGAAATGGTGAACCGCACACTTCCAGCGGGCAAGCGTGCCGGGGTCTTGACCATCTCGGCATCCACGCTTACCCAGGATCACTTGCAGGCTGCGCACGTACCGCAAAACACCCCGATCGGCACCACCGAAGGTGGCCGCGAGTTTACTCGAGCCATTCTTGAAAACGAGGTGTCGCTCGATGTGGACAATGCCCGCTTAGACAATGTCGAGGCCGCTCTCGCGCTGCAATCAAACTACCCCGAGCTGGGTGCAATTGTTCTGGAATGCACAAATATGTGCCCCTACGCGGTGGATATTCAGAAGGCGACGGGCCTGCCGGTCTATTCCATGGTGACACTTGTCAGTTGGTTCCAGGCGGGGCTGACACCACCCGCGTATTAATAGTTGGCCAATCGGCTGGAGATGCACCAATTTCGAAGGTCTTTGTCACCTTCACTTCGGTGGGCTCTGTCAGACAAATTCGAACCAGTCTCAGCTCGGCCTGTAGAGCTGCCCTATAGGCCGCATCAAGTTCACGCCACTCGGCAAAAACTGTTGAACTCCTTCACTTGAAAGTGGTCGGTTGGTGAAGGATCGTTCCTGGTTGAAGTGGCTGTAGAAAGAAGAGTGCATTGCGGCGAATTTCTGCAAGCTGCGATTGTGCCTGAAACGCGGCATCGCGCTCTCGTCGTCGGAATGGCCGGTGCGAGTTCTCAGCCTGATTGTTAAATCACTTGCCCGTTTGCTGTTTTCCGCAGGCGCAAACTTGTCTGAGCCAGACCCGATATGATGCGAAGCGATCAGGGAAACCTTAATCTATGTTACCGTTTCGGCTCATCAATTCTTTGAGTAATTTCAATGCCACCTACTTGTTTCGGCGTTTTAGTGACCACGACTCCAACACCTCGCCCTCATGATCGACGGCACGCCACAGGTAGTGCCGTTTTCCATTGATCTTCACAAACACTTCGTCGACAAGCGTTCTCGATTTTGAGTACGCGCTATATGATCACGTACAATACATCCGGTGCGAACACCGGGCTAAAATAGTTCCACCAGTAGCGCACTGTCTCTTGGCTCACTTTGATGCCACGCTCATGCGGAAGGCCTTCGACGTTTTGAAGGACCAAAATGGCAATCGTTTATTCATGATCTGAAGCTACGAAGGCCCCTTCCCGTCTCAAGACAGGTTCTTCTGACAATATTCACGGAACTTGTATGGCCATTGATTTTCTTGTCGCGCGCAAAGAATATGTAAAAGTATGATAAGATCAAGGCGGCTAAGATCGGCAGGCAGACTGGTATGACTAAGATAAAGAACATGGAAGAGTTCGCAGCCCTCAGCGGCATCTCGCGACCCACGGTGTCTAAATACTTCCACGATCCCGACAGCGTTCGCCCAACGACACGGGCCCGCATCGAAGAGGCGCTTGAGCGATTTGACTATCGCCCGAATATCTATGCTGTGAACCAGAACCGGAAGCTGACCAAAAACATCGGCATTGTCGTGCCCTATCTGGCTGATCCGTTCTTTGCCGAAATCGCGCGCTATCTGGAGCAGAGCTGCATCGCGGCTGGGTATCGCCCTTCCCTGTTCAGCTCTCACGGAGAACAAAAGCTGGAAAACGATATTTTGGACGGCTTGCAATCTATGAAGCCTGCCGGGGTCTTGTTGGCACCACTAGGACGAATTTCAGACCGCTCAGCGATCGAGAAGTTTTGTGCCAGTGTTCCGACTGTCCTGTTTGACAGCAATCTTGATGGACTGGGGGCCGCGTTCATCGGGTCAGACAATTTCAGCTTTGTGTCGCAGACCGTGGAATACATGACCCGGACGGGCGAACCCCCGTCTTTCTTTGAAATGCGCACTCCTGCAAACCCGAACGCCAACAAACGAAGAAAGGCCTATGTTGAAGTGATGGAGCGTCTAGGGTTCGAGCCTCATATTATCAAAGTCGACGGCAAAGGATGGGCGTTTGAAGAGATCGGGCACAAAGGCGCGCTCAAAGTTCTGGAAGAGCGTCAACTACGGACTGACTCGGTATTGTGCAGCAATGACCGGCTGGCCATTGGCTTTCTTGCAGCCTGCTTCGAACAGGGGATTCGGGTCGGTCGAACAGAAGACTGCACGCTGCGGGTCGCCTCAAATGACGATCACCCATTCGCAAAATTTACCTGCCCGTCGCTGACAACGGCTGCGCATGACTACGACAATGTAGCCGGACGAAGTGTCGAAACATTGTTCGAACTCATTGAAAATGGTGGGAAATTCAGCTCTCGAACTGAAATACTTTTCCCGGCAAGGCTCGTATTAAGGGACTCTGCGTGACCAGCTATTTTTAACGCGCGTAAAGTTTTTATTGACGGCGCGACAACTTACGCATTACGCTCCCTGCATGACATCCAAGCTCAGGGAGGACAGGGATGTATCTGAAGCACGCACTTCACGCGGCGACTGCATTGACATTCGTCGCCACGGCCGCGGCCCACGCACAATCCATCACAATCGCCACAGTTAACAATGGCGACATGATCCGGATGCAGGGTTATACTGACAAATTCACCGAAGCGACCGGCATTGATGTCGAGTGGGTGACGCTGGAAGAAAACGTGCTGCGTCAGCGCGTCACCACCGACATCACGACCAAAGGCGGTCAGTTCGACATCATGACCATCGGCATGTACGAAACGCCCATCTGGGGCGCAAATGGTTGGTTGGTGCCTCTGGAAGGATTATCCGATGAATACGATGTGGATGACATCCTGCCTGCGATGCGCAACGGACTAAGCAATGACGGTACACTGTACGCGGCTCCGTTCTACGGCGAAAGCTCGATGATAATGTATCGCACAGACCTGATGGAAAAAGCAGGCCTGGAAATGCCGCAAGCGCCAACCTGGCAGTTCATCCGCGAGGCGGCAGCGGCGATGACGGACCGCGACAATGACATCAACGGTATCTGCTTACGCGGCAAGGCCGGTTGGGGTGAAGGCGGTGCTTTCATCACCGTGACCGGAAACTCGTTCGGCGCACGTTGGTTTGATGAAGACTGGAAGCCCCAGTTTGACCAGCCTGAGTGGAACGAAGCACTGACTTTCTTCGTGGACATGATGGCCGAATCCGGACCAGCGGGTTATGCCACCAATGGATTCAATGAAAACCTGTCGCTGTTCCAGCAGGGTAAATGCGGCATGTGGATCGACGCTACCGTTGCAGCGTCCTTCGTGACCAATCCTGACGACTCAACCGTGGCGGACAAGGTCGGTTTTGCGTTGGCCCCGAATGCAGAAGGTGTCGACAAGCGCTCCAACTGGCTCTGGGCATGGGCGCTGGCCATTCCTGCAGGCACGCAGCAAGAGGATGCCGCCAAGCAGTTCATCGAATGGGCAACATCGAAAGAATACATCGAACTAGTGGCCGAAAACGAAGGCTGGGCCAACGTGCCACCGGGAGCACGCACCTCTTTGTATGAAAACCCCGAGTATCTGAAGGTGCCTTTCGCCCAGATGACGCTGGATTCGATCCTGTCGGCGGACCCGAACAATCCAACGGTAAAGCCGGTGCCATATGTTGGCATCCAGTTTGCAGCAATCCCGGAGTTTGCAGGTATCGCCACACAGGTGAGCCAAGAGTTCTCGGCAGTCTATGCCGGACAACAATCTGTGGAAGAAGCGCTGGAGAAAGCGCAGGCCTTCACTGCCGAAGAAATGGAAGCCGCAGGGTACTGAGGCATTCTCCCCGCGGGCGGGCAGAAGTCTGCCCCCCGCCTCCAACCCTTCCACAATTCGCGTTTTTCTCGCAGGCTGGGTAACGCCTGAACAGAGAGGGTTTGCGTTATGGCAACTCAACACTCCCGATCCGTCGCGCGCCTGATGATGGCACCTGCAGTGGTCCTGCTACTTGGCTGGATGCTCGTGCCGCTGACGATGACGCTGTACTTTTCCTTCAAGAAATACCTGCCCCTGCGTGGTGGTGACCTGGGCTGGGTCGGATTCGACAACTACGTCCGGTTCGTGTCCTCAAGCTCTTTCTGGCCCGCGGTGCAAGCGACGCTGGTGATCGTCGGCGGCGTCCTGGTGATCACAGTAATTCTGGGCATCCTGCTGGCCATGCTGCTGGATCAACCTATGTGGGGTCAGGGCGTTGTCCGCATCCTCGTGATTGCTCCGTTCTTTGTTATGCCCACCGTGTCTGCGTTGGTCTGGAAGAACATGTTCATGGACCCCGTAAATGGCTTGCTTGCCCACCTCTGGCGCCTTTTTGGAGCCGAACCGATATCTTGGCTTTCTGAGGCATCGATGACCTCGATCATCATGATCGTGTCGTGGCAGTGGCTGCCCTTTGCGACGCTAATCCTGCTCACCGCGATCCAATCGCTGGACAGTGAGCAGCTGGAAGCGGCCGAAATGGATGGTGCCCCGGTACTGAAGCGATTTTACCACATCGTCCTGCCGCATCTCAGCCGCGCGATAACCATCGTGATTCTGATCCAGACGATCTTTCTGTTGTCGATCTTCGCCGAGATATTCGTGACCACCGGCGGCGCCTTCGGCACCCGCACACTCACCTACCTGATCTTCCAGCGCGTGCTGGAAAGCCAGAATGTCGGCCTTGGTTCAGCCGGAGGTGTCTACGCAATCATCCTTGCCAACATCGTTGCCATCTTCCTGATGCGCATCGTCGGCAAAAACCTGGACGCGTGAGGAGGAACGACCATGGCCCGCGCCGTCACGACACAACGCAAATCACTGAACACGGCTATCGCCTGGGCAATAGGTCTGCTGATCTTTTTCCCGATCCTGTGGACCATCCTGACCAGCTTCAAAACCGAGGCGCAGGCCATTGCCAGCCCTCCCCTGTTCTTGAACTTCGACTGGACGCTTGAGAATTATGCCATCGTGCAGGAGCGATCCGACTACATGCGGTTTCTGTGGAATTCAGTAATCATCGCGGGCGGATCAACCATTCTTGGCGTAATCATCGCAGTGCCTGCAGCGTGGGCAATGGCCTTCGTGCCATCCAAGCGTACCAAGGACATCCTGCTGTGGATGCTGTCGACCAAGATGTTGCCTGCAGTGGGCGTGCTTTATCCGATCTACCTGCTGTTCATCCGCCTGGGGCTGCTGGACACACGCGGCGGTCTGGTTGTGGTGCTGATGCTGATCAACCTGCCGATCATCGTCTGGATGCTCTACACCTACTTCCGTGAAATCCCCGGTGAAATTCTTGAAGCCGCGCGGATGGACGGTGCGACGCTGAAAGAGGAAATCCTCTATGTTCTGACGCCCATGGCCGTGCCAGGCATCGCTTCGACAGTTCTTCTGAACTTCATCCTGGCCTGGAACGAGGCATTCTGGACGCTGAACCTAACGGCTGTCGATGCCGCCCCGCTGACCGCTTTCATCGCCAGCTATTCCAGCCCCGAGGGCCTGTTCTTTGCCAAGCTCAGTGCAGCCTCGACCATGGCGATCGCGCCAATCCTCATCCTTGGCTGGTTCAGCCAGAAACAACTTGTCCGCGGCCTGACCTTCGGCGCTGTGAAATAAGGAGCACTCCTCATGGGACGTATTCAACTCAAGTCCGTGACCAAAAGCTTCGGCGACGTTGAGGTCATTCCACCGCTTGACCTGACAATCGAGGACGGCGAATTCACAGTCTTCGTCGGACCTTCGGGTTGCGGTAAATCCACACTTCTGCGCCTGATCGCGGGGTTGGAGGATATCACCTCGGGCTCCATCGACATTGACGGATCTGATGCCACCGACGTGCCGCCTGCCAAGCGCGGTCTGGCCATGGTGTTCCAGTCTTACGCTTTGTACCCGCACATGACGGTGCGCAAGAACATCGCCTTTCCGCTTCGCATGGCGAAACTGGATCAAGCTGAAATCGACAAACGCGTCGAGGGAGCGGCAAGTGTCCTGAACCTCACCGATTATCTGGACCGCCGCCCCGGTCAACTTTCCGGCGGGCAGCGTCAGCGCGTTGCAATTGGTCGCGCGATTGTCCGCGAACCGGCGGCGTTCCTGTTCGACGAACCGCTGTCCAACCTCGACGCTGCGCTGCGCGTCGGAATGCGGCTGGAGATCAGCGAATTACACGAACGCCTCGCTACGACGATGATCTACGTCACCCATGACCAGGTCGAAGCGATGACAATGGCCGACAAGATCGTCGTTCTCCAGGCCGGTGTGATCGAGCAGGTCGGCTCACCGCTAGAACTCTACCGCACACCGCGCAACCTGTTCGTAGCGGGGTTCATCGGCTCACCCAAGATGAACTTCATCGAAGGTCCAGAAGCCGCAAAACACGGCGCCCAAACCATCGGCATCCGCCCGGAACACATCGCAGTTTCAGAAACCGAAGGTGAATGGTCTGGGGTCGTCAGCGTCTCTGAACACCTAGGCTCGGACACATTCTTCCATGTTCACGAAACTGGTTTGGCTGAAACAATCACCGTCCGCGCAGATGGCGAAGTTGGTTTCCGCCATGGGGATCGCATCCACCTGACCCCACGCGCCGATGTCATCCACCGGTTTGACGCAAAAGGTTTGCGGATCGAATGACCCGACTGACTGGCAAAACTGCCCTTATCACTGGGGCCGCGCGCGGGATAGGATTGGCCTTTGCCCAGGCCTATGTGGCAGAGGGCGCGCGTGTCGCGATTGCCGACATTGACAGTCGGCGGGCACAAGTTGCAGCGGCTGAAATCGGCGAGGCCGCCTTGGCTGTCGAAATGGACGTGACCGATCAGCAAAGCATCGACGAAGCTGTCGCATGTACAGCGGCGCATTTCGGTCCCATCGACATCCTGATCAACAACGCAGCAATTTTCACCGCTGCTCCTATTGTCGAAATTGAGCGCTCCGACTACGCCCGCGTCTTTGACATCAATGTCGCAGGTGCTCTGTTCACCATGCAAGCCGTGGCACGCCATATGATCGAGCACGGCACCAAAGGCCGGATCATCAACATGGCCTCGCAAGCCGGACGGCGCGGAGAACCTTTGGTCGCGGTCTACTGCGCCAGCAAAGCCGCGATCATTTCTCTGACTCAATCAGCGGGGCTGAACCTGATCCGGCAAGGGATCAACGTGAACGCCATCGCACCGGGCGTTGTGGACGGAGAACATTGGGACGGGGTCGACGCGTTTTTTGCCAAACACGAAGGCAAAGCGCCCGGACAGAAAAAGCTCGAGGTCGCGGCCGAGGTTCCCTATGGCCGCATGGCCCGGGCCGATGACCTGACCGGGATGGCGGTTTTTCTCGCCTCGGACGAGGCAAAATACATCGTCGCGCAAACCTACAATGTCGACGGCGGAAACTGGATGAGCTGATGGACCCTCTGGCGCACGCAATACCAACAACACGGCTGAAACTTGGTAGCCTTTCAGAGCTACCCGCGACTGTCAGGTACCCTAAATATGAGCGATCCGGCCTCACGCCGGGTATTGTCCATATCGGACTCGGCAATTTTCATCGGGCGCATCAGGCCTGGTACATTCATCAGCTGATGCAGCAGGGGCAGGCCCTTGACTGGGCGATCATCGGGGCTGGTGTGCGAGACTACGACGCCGAGATGCGAGAGAAGCTACTTGAGCAGGACTGTCTAACAACACTGATCGAGCTGGATCCGAAAGGTGTATCCGCCGAGGTAATTGGTCCGATGATTGACTACTTGCCGATTGAGGCAGGCAATGCCGCTCTAATCCGGAAAATGGCCGACCCATCCATCCGTATCGTTTCACTAACAATTACCGAAGGCGGGTATTATCTGGACTCCAACACCGGTGCGTTCAACACTGACCACAATGATATTCGTTACGATGCGGCAAACCCCAACCAGCCGCGCACGGCCTTCGGCTCTATTGTCTCAGCGCTAAAGCAGCGTCGTGCAAATGGCGTCAAACCTTTTACTGCATTGAGCTGTGACAACCTTCAGGGCAATGGGACCATCCTGCGGAACTGCGTCGTTGGCTTGGCGCGCATGTCCGACCCTGAACTGGCCGACTGGATCGACCAGAACGGCGCGTTCCCCAATTCTATGGTGGACTGCATCGTGCCCGCGACAACTGACCAAGTTGTATCGCAGTGCCACGCGCTTGGCGTAGATGATCGCGCACCCGTCTCGCACGAGAATTTTCGCCAGTGGGTGATGGAAGATGACTTCTGCGCCGGGCGGCCGCCGCTTGAACAAGTTCGGGTAACGTTGACCCACGACGTTCATAGTTATGAGATAATGAAACTGCGCATTTTGAACGGAGGCCACCAACTGCTCGCAAATGTCGGGGAAATTTTGAATGTCCCGACGATTTCAGACTGCATGCAGGACCCGGACATCTTGGCGTTCTTCAGAAAAGCTCAAGCTGAAGAAATTCTGCCTCATGTCGAAGCCGTCCCGGGAACGACTGCGAAAGAGTACCTTGGATTAGTTGAGAGGCGATTTGCAAACACAGCAATTCACGATACGACGCGCCGGGTCGCGTTCGACGGATCGGCACGACATCCAGGGTTTCTGCTGCCTTCGCTGCGCGACGCACTTGCGTCCGGCTCTTCTGTAAACGGGCTCGCGCTGGCCGAAGCATTCTGGTGCCGGATGTGTGCAGGAGTTCGTGAAGATGGCTCCGAAATCACTCCAAATGACCCCCTTTGGGAAAACCTATTTGAAACCGCGTTGGCGGCCAGAACCGATCCAGGACTATGGCTTGAGCAAAGCCTGTACTGTGGTGATTTTGGCCGCGGCACACAGTTTTCAGAATCCTTTACCGGGTGGCTGACCCAGATCTGGCAAGGTGGCAGCCGGGCAGCTATAGCTGAATATGTCGCTAACAATTCAATGCCACACTAACTTCGCGTTACTCGGATCAATCAGTAGCAGACACAAATTGCTCTTTTTGAAATTTTAACCGCTGTGTTCACTTCAGGTACTCGGCCCGCGAGATCAAAGCGTTGCCCGAAGTCGGCCATGCGAAACGAAGCCATCCTTCGTGGCGTCGGCACCAATTTCTGGTTCAGAACGCCTCTGCGGCTTCTGTAGTGACACCAGGTATCGAAATGCTAACCGATTAATCCAAAGACCCAACCCGCTGCCATTTATCCGGTTGCCGCAAAAAAGAGGCAGAGCAAGAACAGCTTGACCTTCACATGCCAACCGGCATCTCTCAGCAGAGCCGCGATCCTACGATAGCCGTATTGGCCAAATTGCCGGGTCAGCTCGATCATTTCGGCCACCAACCGTTCTTCACCAAGTCGACCAAGCGGTACCTTACGCTGTGTGGATCGACGTTGCCTCAGAACGCGACATGCACGGCGTTCCGAGACATTCAGCTCCGCACGAAAACGATCAATACAAGCACGGCGACGAGCGGGGCTCAGAAGTTTCCCTTCGCGACTTCCGCAGAGGTAATGACCTTGCCAAACTGGTGATAGGCCGACGTTTGCATCAACACAGTATCGCGTTCATCGGTCGCCTCACGAATGATCAGCGAAATTGCGGTCAACACACCGGGAAAAGCGACGAAGTTTCAGGATCTAGCGACAGGTCATTGCGGCGTTCGTGCCAATCTGAGATCGCCTTGAAAATACCTTCATAGTTGAACTCGTATACAAACTGATCGCAACCCGCGACATACTGCAAAGCCTCTGTGATTGGTGTGGCTAACGGCAGATTGATGCCTGCCACCCATAGGGACACAACATCATCGGTGCCGAAGAACATGTTCAGTTGTTTGGGATTGTGACGCACAAAGTGGTCGCCGGTTTTGTTGGGTGCCTGATCAAATTTGCTCGCGAGGGTTGTCCTTTACGCAGCCACTTCCGCGGCAGTGCGGTCAAGATGGGTTTGGTCAGACAGGTAGAATGCCTTGAAAACTCCCCCGAACCCGTCGGCAACGGACTTTTCTGCCAAGCCGGGCTCCATCAGTTTTTGTTGCCAGGCTTTCAGTTTCGGGCGGTTGCCAATCAAGTCGAAGCCACTGTATTTCTCGATGACGGCCGCGCGTTGCAGCAAAACCAGCCAGGATACATCCACGGTACTGATCGAATCTCCGGAAAAGAACAGCGTGTCGCCCAGCTGTTTTTCGATGCGATCAAAGGCCTGATCCAGTTTGATACGCCGTTCCGTCAACACATCTTTGTCGGCGCTGCGCTTCGACGCGCACTGCACCAGATAGTTCTTTTTCGCCAGATAGCCCCAGGCACGGTTATGGGCTTTCTGTTCCAGCGAAAGTCCAGACTGGAGAGCGGGATACGTCTCTTCAAGATACTCGAAAATCGCGTCGCTCTCGAAAAGCGCGTCTCCACGTTCTTTTATCAATACAGGCACTTGCCCATTGGGCGATACATCCAAAAACCACTGCGGTTTGCCGCTCAAGCTGATGAATTCCAGCTCATAGGGAATGTTCTTGGCTTCCAGCAGGGCTGTAACGCGGTGAACAAATGGACAGATTCTGAAGCTTAAAATATCCGTAACTTTGCCTTTCGATGCATCGAGCATCAAAGCTTCAAGTTGGAATTTTCCCTACTTTGCAGCCATCAGGAACAGTCCTGCAAGCAACGGTTGATTTTCATCCACTCTGCCAATGCGGCCTGAAAGGCCTTCCGGCTCTTTTCAGTGACAGCGTAAATCTTCCGCTCACGACCAGATACAACCTCAGGTTCGAGTGTCGCGTAACCGCCATCTATGAATTGCTTAAGCACCGGATAGATCGTGCCTTCGTTTGGCGTACAGCAACCTTCGGTGCGGCATACGATCTCTTTGGCGATGTCATAGCCGTGCAGTTCTTTATCCTGCAAAACGCACAGGATGAAAAACTTGGACAAGCTCATCTTGATCGTATTGCTCCAATACTCGGTTCTGGTCAGGTCAGGAGTCTCGGTTTTTTCTTCATGGGGCCCCTTAATACATCGACCATCGATGCGTCAGAGAAGATGCAAACCTTGGGATTGCGTGGTGCGCTTTGTCCTGCATAGGGCCTTTTCCGCAAGAAACGGGTCGCGGTATCGGGTTTGCCCAAGCTAGTCCGTTAGCTGGAACGCTAGTGACGGAAGAGTTAGATATGACAACGCAATCCCTGCCAACGATGGATTTGAGAGCCAGCGTCATGCTGCTACTGCTCGCGGCTGTTTGGGGCGGGTCGTTCTTCTTTGGCGCGGTTGCACTGTCCGAGGTGCCACCACTTACAATTACGTTGCACAGGGTTGTTTGGGCGGTTCCTATCCTTGCGCTAATCGTCATGTTCAAAGGACTGAGTGTCCCACGCACCCCTCGCGTATGGGGCGCTTACCTCGTAATGGGAGCACTCAACAACGCAATCCCTTTTTCGTTGATCTTCTGGGGACAAACGCAAATCGACAGCGGGCTGGCCTCAATCCTGAATGCCACGACAGCAATGTTCGCAGCAGTCGTGGCGGGTTTGCTTCTTAAGGACGAGCCGCTGACTCCGAAGAAAGTAGCAGGTGCTGCCCTAGGTATTTTAGGGGTGGCGTTCATTATGGGGCCAAGTGCATTAACTGAGTTCAATCCGAGCAATCTGGCACAGCTGGCTATCCTTGGGGCGACGCTCTCTTATGCTTTTGCCGGTGTCTGGGGCAAAACTGCTCTTTCTGGCCAACCACCACATGTGAATGCACTTGGTATGCTGATCGGCAGCACAGTGCTTATGATCCCTATTGTTCTCGTGATGGATGGCCCGCCAAACTTGGCTCTGTCAACAGGTGTATGGGCGGCGCTCATTGGGATGGCCGCATTATCAACAGCATTGGCCTATGTGCTCTATTTCGCAATCCTTGCGCGAGCCGGTGCCGCCAACCTCCTTTTGGTTACGTTGCTGATCCCTCCATTTGCTATTGGCTTGGGTGTTGTTTTCCTGGGTGAAAAGATGGAGCCGAATGCGTGGATTGGATTTGCCATCATTGCTTTGGGCTTTGCAGTAACCGATGGTCGACTTTTTTCACGCTTCCCTAAACGCAAGCCCCAACAAGCTGAGTAAGGCACATTTCGGAATACCCTGACGACCACGCTACAGGGTGGCGATCCCCGTCGTCACCAACTGACCCGGCGAAGCGTCGGATCATTTTTGGAGTTGCGGACATTCAGCAAGGGCAACCGAAAGGCGGCAAAGTCCGCTTATCGGCCATCCGACACCGGGCTTTGAACGTCCGGAATGTGCGGTCTGCGACCTGCCGCAAGAGCGAAAGATTGAAGTTGGATCAACGACGGCTCAGGGCATGTGGCAAATCTCAAAGGCCGCACAGCATCCTGTTATTTTGTCCCTCGCCAGCGCCGGGTTGTCTTTGTAGGGGGGCTTTGCGGTTCGGAGGATTAGTAATGGGAACACCAGACTTAACCGAACCAGCCATTTGATCCGCCCGCGAGATCGACGCTTTACCCAAAGTTGGCGGTGCGGACCTTTTGCCCTTTTTTACGCCGCGACCAAAATGGGCTTCCAACGCAAAGCGGACCAACCGCCATTGGTTCGGAGCTACGATAGCTGCCGTACAATGCACGGCATCAGAACCAATAAACGGCGAGACTTCAAAGGCCTTTGCAGGAATGGAAGCAAGTTGGACGAATCTTTACCGAATTGTTTCCCATTGGGCGTAAATCCCCCTCAAGCTAAAACTTTGTTTATTCGACCGCCCAAATTCAACGCAAAATCAGACGAAACTGTGAACAAATGTTGGGTTTAAGGCAGAAACATGTCTTTGTAGCCTCTGACTGTTCCTCCCGAAAAAATTGTTCCGGGGAGCATTTGTGGCACTTGGCACCGTAGCAAGTGAGTTTCGCCTAGCGGCAAATAAAAGCGTAACGATTAAGAGGGTGTAATGAAATTGAAGATTCTGGCAGCTTCAGCCATAGCGATTTCTGGTGTAGCCGCAGGAACTTCGGCTTCGGCCGTAACTGTTCAACCGGACTTTCTGATCATTGAAAGCAATAAAAACCGTGGTAACGGCAATGCTGTAGGCGACGTCAACGGCACTCAAGCTCTTGGCCTCATTACCGGGACTATCGGTATAGCCGGTAGGATCGTCGATGGAGTAGACGCTTTTTCATTTACATCTCTAAAGAATTTCAATTTGGATTTCGTGAACCTATTAGGTTTGGACGGGCTAGATATCGATGATTGTGAAGGCTTCGACGGCAGCGACTGTAGTCAGGGTTCCGAGAACAATGAAGCCGACCGTGAGGCACGGTTCTCGCTTTACGATGGCACTACGACAACATCGGTGAATTTCACGAGCAACATCGTGGCAGGAACGTCCATTTTTTCCAACATAGCGGCGGGCTCCTACACGTTTTCGATCAAAGGTTTATCCGGCTCCGCTGGCTCCACATACGATGTGGCTATTTCGCCTGTTCCAGTCCCTGCCGGGCTTCCTTTGCTCCTAACTGCAATTGCTTTGACAGGGTTTGTTGCGCGCAGGAAGCAAAGATGATGTAAGGCGCTAAGCTTATGGAGAGAGGCCCATGGGTCTCTTTTCTTTTGGGGGCTTAGGCTTCTTGCTCCACTCAGAATAACGTCGAAATTCTGTTGATGTGAGATAGCCCCAGGAATCAATCTGTTACGTCCAACTTGGTCGGCGACTTTCGTGGCATTATCGCGGGTTTGCAAGGCACGTCACCTGATGAATAGCAGCCATTGGTACAAAGAACAGCATCGATCAAAGTTGGTTCTGAGCTATCATTCGAGAGTCATCAAATGAAAGGCTCATGGCCGCTTTCTGGCCCATAGCTGCCGTTGAGCACAACACTCGGTCGCCGCGCTGCAGCCAGTCGAAGCTGCCGTTCGCTGCGCCTGCGAGTTTCGCTGCAGAGCGTATTCTCTGCAACGCGCGACAAACCTGTCGCTCGCATTCACGAAATGATCAGTAGCAACTTTCACATTCTTGCTGCTTGAAAGGGCCTTCAGCATAGCGATGTGAAGCTCCCAAAACCAACCACTCGTGCTCAGCGCAACATTTTTGATTCGAGCAGGGCTTTGCCACCAGAAATTTGAACGCTGATTTAGGTAATCCTCTTAACAAGTTTCGTCAGTATCTACTTGGTGTTTCAAGAACTGAGTTTCGCGTTTTGCTGTCGGTACGAAAGATCCTGTCCACGACAAATTGGAACGGAAAGTGAAGCCATAATTTTTTCAGTTCTTCGATAAGCTGCTCTGCCTCTTCCCAATTGCCCAGGTGATCGCGCGAGACCGTTTGGAATAAAAGTGATGGGGCACTGATGGGCGCACCTGCAGCTGGTGCGCCCTGATAGGCTTCCACAGCATTTTCGTATTTCCCAAGCCTAAGTTGGGAGACCCCCAGATATTTCTCGCGCCAAGGCAGCCAGATCCCGTTCTGAGTCTCTTAGGGTTGCTGACATCAGCGGCGAGTTCAGGCGCATTGGCAACAATGGCCGCAGCTCCAACGAGGTCCAAAGCATAACCATCCTAGGTGCAAGTTCCGCAGAAAGTTGAGCCTCCCCAACTGAACTGGTCCACCGTTATGTTTGGAGAACGGAGGGCCAAGGATGGCCAACAAGTGACCGAAGCCCAAAGAGATTGCCTCGAAGTTATGGCAGGTTGAAGTTCTGATGGGGCAAGGCA
>NZ_JBQFZU010000036.1:0-35071 GCF_056542405.1 Ruegeria sp. AD11(2025)
CGCGCCTGCGGCGCGCTGCCGGGCCCAAAACCCAAGAAGGTCGGCGAAGTCGGGCCGGTGCGGGTGCGGGAGCCTCTTCCCGTCGTTTTAGGTCAGGTCTTTGTAGCTGATCTCACGCGCGTCGGCACCGGGACCGGTTTTCTCGCGGCGCACCTTCAGGCGGTTCAGGGCGTGGATATATGCCTTGGCCGAGGCCACCACCGTATCGGTGTTGGCGGATTGACCGGTGGCGATCATGCCGTCTTCTTCCAGGCGCACCGAAACCGTGGCCTGCGCATCGGTGCCTTCGGTCACCGCGTGCACCTGATAGAGCTGAAGCCGGGCGGTGTTCGGATAGATCACGCGGATCGCCTTGAACGTCGCATCCACCGGCCCGTCGCCGTGTTCGGTTGCGATGACGTCCTTGCCGTCTACTTCCAGTTCGACGGTCGATTCCGCCTGACCACCGGTGCCGCAGGTGACCTTCATCGATACCAGTTGCAGGTGGTCGTTGCTTTCGTCATCGTCCAGCGACATCAACGCGATGAGGTCGTCGTCGAATACCTCTTTCTTGCGGTCGGCCAGATCCTTGAACCGAACAAAGATATCCTTGAGCTGGTTGTCCCCGACCTCGTAGCCCAGTGTCTCGAGCTTGTCGCGCAACGCCGCGCGGCCCGAGTGCTTGCCCAACGGCAAAGACGTGCCCGAAAGGCCGATATCCTCGGGGCGCATGATTTCGAAGTTTTCGCGGTTCTTCAGCATGCCGTCCTGATGGATGCCGCTTTCATGGGCAAAAGCGTTCTTGCCGACGATGGCCTTGTTGAACTGCACGTTGAAGCCCGAGACCGTCGCCACCCGGCGCGAGATATGCATGATCTTTGTCGTGTCGATGCCGGTGTTCCACGGCATGATGTCGTTGCGGGTTCGCAGAGCCATCACGACCTCTTCCAACGCTGTGTTGCCCGCACGTTCGCCCAGACCGTTGATGGTGCACTCGATCTGGCGCGCACCGCCTGCGACTGCCGCCAGAGAGTTTGCGGTCGCCATACCAAGGTCATTGTGGCAGTGGGTGGCAAAAACCACCTCATCGGCACCGGGCACGGTCTCGATCAGGCGCTTGATCAGGTCCGCGCTTTCCACCGGAGCGGTATAGCCAACGGTGTCAGGAATGTTGATCGTGGTCGCACCGGCTTTGATCGCAATTTCGATTACACGGCACAGGTAATCCCATTCCGTTCGAGTCGCATCCATCGGCGACCATTGCACGTTTTCGCACAAATTGCGCGCGTGGCTGACGGTCTCGTGGATCTTCTCGGCCATCTCGTCCTGGGTCAGGTTCGGAATCGCGCGGTGCAGCGGAGAGGTGCCGATGAAGGTGTGAATCCGGTTCTTCCCGGCGTGCTTCACGGCCTCCCAGCAGCGGTCGATATCGGCGAAATTGGCGCGGGCCAGACCGCAGATGCGACTGTTTTTGGATCGTTGAGCGATTTCCGAAACCGCCTTGAAGTCACCTTCCGAGGCGATGGGGAAACCGGCTTCGATGATGTCGACACCCATTTCGTCCAGCAACTCGGCAATCTCGAGCTTTTCGGCGTGGGTCATGGTGGCGCCGGGGCTCTGCTCGCCGTCGCGCAAAGTGGTATCGAAGATCAAGACGCGGTCTTGGTCGGTCACGTTGGTCATGGGATTCTCTTTCTTCTTCTGTCCTAAAGCCTATGGCGCGCGGGCGTCCTCCTCTGAGCGGGCGCGCCGGATGGCACGCTCAGAGGCGGATTAGGATCAGTAGGCCGCGCAGAGACGCACCGCGAATGGCGGTGTCGGCAACAAGGATATCTGCGCGGTTGATCATGGGGACGAGGTTATACAGAGCCGTCCCGGAATGAAAAGACCATTTTGCGACGTAACTGCAGTTGAGCGGTTTCTTTTCCGCGCCGCATTGATCCGCGCAGACAGGCGGCTAGGTGGTTCGCCATGGAAAAAGCACTGATCATTGGCGCATCAGGAGACATCGGACAGGCAGTCTGTCAGCGCCTGAGCGGGCAGGGGGTGGCTGTGAAGGGCTTGTCACGCTCAGCCGACGGGTTTGATTTGACGAACCCTGATGGCGTGCATCGCGTGCTGGGCGCGATCCCCGGAGTGTTCGACCTGATCCTTGTTGCGTCCGGGGCATTGGAGATCAACGGCACGGCACCGGAAAAGACCGTCCGCGCTGTATCTGGGCAGGCAATGATGGATCAGTTTGCGCTGAATGCCGTGGGCCCGGCTCTGGTCCTCAGTCACGCGGCACGTCTGTTGCCCCGCGACCGCCGCGCGGTTTTTGCCGTGCTTTCGGCTCGTGTGGGTTCGATCGGGGATAACCGGCTGGGTGGTTGGATTAGCTATCGGGCGGCAAAGGCGGCGGTGAATCAGATTGTTCACACGGCAGCAATCGAACTGGCCCGCACCCACAAACAGGCGATCTGTGTCGCGCTGCATCCCGGTACTGTCAAAACGGACGTCACCCGGAAATACCTCGGCCGATATCCTGCTGTTGCCCCGTACGAGGCCGCGTCGAATTTATTGGACGTGATGGCGCAATTGACCCCGACCGATACCGGCGGGTTCTTCGACTGGGCGGGAAAACCGGTGCCATGGTAGCGGTATTGCTTCAGCCGTCCGGGTTTGACGGGGGCGTCTCGGGAGCCGCTTCGGGAGCAGTATCATCAGCCGTCGCCAGTGCGCCGTTGTCCCAAACGCCGGTTTCCGTTTCGCCGTTGGCATAGCGTACGGTGCCGGCGCCATGGCGTTTCGCGTCCACGAAATTGCCCTCGTAGACATCACCGTTGGGATAGGTTGCGATCCCCTCTCCGGTAATTTTGCCTTCGGTCCATTGACCCGAATAGGTGAACCCGTTTGCCATGATGATCTCGCCCTGCCCGTGGCGTTTGCCGGTCAGAAACTCTCCGGAATAGACCGTGCCATCCGGGTAGGTGGACATGCCCTTGCCTTGCCGCAAGCCGTCCACCCAGTCTCCTTCATAGCTGGAGCCGTCGGCCATGGTCAGGATGCCCTTGCCATGGTTCTTGGCGTTTCGAAACTGGCCCCTGTAGACGGTACCGTTGGGATAGGTCGACACACCTTCGCCTTCGATTACCCCGGCGATCCAATCCCCCTCGTAGGTCGAACCGTCCGGGTAGGTGATAAGGCCCTTGCCCTCGGCCAGATCGGCCTTGAAATCCCCGACATGGACAGAGCCGTCCGGGTAGGTCAGCTCGCCCACCCCCTCAAGCAGGCCGTCGGTCCACTCACCGGTATAGAGGAACCCATCCGTGCCGGTATAGGTTCCCTGACCATGCCGCAGGTCGTTGGAATAGTCGCCTTCGTAGACATCGCCTTTGGCATAGGTCATCTTGCCCTTGCCTTGCCGTCGGCCTTCGACCAACTCGCCCTCGTAGACGTCCCCGTTGACAAAAGACATGCGCCCGGTGCCGGTGATGCGATCCTCGGCCCAATCGCCGGCATAGGTCATCCCGTCGGGCAGGGTCAGGCTGCCCTGGCCGTGGCGCTGACCGTTGCGAATGTCACCTTCGTAGATACCGCCATTGGCATAAGTCACCTTGCCTTTGCCCTGTTTGACGCCATCCACCCAATCGCCATCGTAACTGTAGCCGCCCGGGTCGCTCAGTACGCCTTTACCGTGATGCCGGGCGTTCTGGAAGCCGCCCTCATAGCGCACGCCATTGGCGTAGACGGCTACACCCGTGCCATTGATCGCACCGTTTGCCCATTCGCCCTCGTAGCTGCCACCATCAGCATAGGTGATCTTGCCACGTCCTTCGGGTTGGCCCTTGGCGAACATCCCCTCAAAGACCGAGCCGTTGACATAGCGGGCGATGCCCATTCCCTTAATTTCGCCCTCAACCCATTCGCCGCTGTATTCGAACCCGTTGGGCAGGCGGTAGGTGCCGGTGCCGTGACGCAGGCCGTTTTCAAAGGTGCCCTCGTAGACGCCCCCGACCTCATCATCCGTTGTGATCACCTGACCGTTCTGTGCGGCGGCACCCGCAGCGATCAGGGCCATCGCGGATGCGGCAATAGAAATGCGGAAAGCGTTCATGATCGGTCCTGCCTGTCCGGTTTTCATCTTTTGCGCAAAACTACGGCACGCGCGGGGGCAGAGCAACGGGTTTTGCCGCATTTGCCTTTCACTCGCGCAATGATCTGCTAAATGGCAATAAGACCGACGAGGGCAAGAGGGCAGCATGGCCGACCGTTTCCGCATCACTCTGGCGCAACTCAACCCGATCGTAGGGGATATCGAAGGCAATGCCGCCAAGGCGTTAGCCGCGTGGAAGCAGGCGCGCGATGCCGGGGCCGACCTGGTGGCTTTCCCCGAAATGTTTATCACCGGCTACAACACGCAGGATCTGGTGATGAAGCCCGCCTTTCACCGGGCGGCGATGGTGGCTGTCGAAGAATTGGCCGCAAAATGCGCCGACGGCCCGGCAGTGGCGATTGGCGGGCCGTGGGTTGAAGATAGCAGCCTGTTTAATGCCTATCTGATCCTCAAGGGCGGTCGGATCGGCAGCAAGGTGCTGAAGCATCATCTGCCCAATGAAACGGTGTTCGATGAGGTGCGCCTGTACGACTCTGGCCCGCTGGGCGGGCCTTACGCAGTCGGAAATACACGTATCGGTAGCCCGATCTGCGAAGATAGCTGGCACCCTGATGTGGCCGAAACGCTTGAGGAAACCGGGGCCGAGTTTTTGCTGATCCCCAACGGATCGCCCTATTTTCGCAACAAGTACGATATACGCCTGAATCATATGGTGGCCCGCGTAGTCGAGACCGGTCTGCCGGTGATCTACCTCAACATGGTGGGCGGGCAGGACGATCAGGTTTTTGACGGGGCCACTTTCGGCCTGAACCCAGGTGGAGAACTGGCGTTCCGGATGCCGGTTTTCGATGAGACCGTGACCCATATCGACTTGGAGCGCGGCGATGATGGTTGGCGCATCGTACCGGCCGAGATCGTGCCGCAGCCCGATGAATGGGAGCAGGACTATCGCGCCATGGTGCAGTCCCTGCGCGACTACATGGGCAAGACCGGGTTCAAAAAGGTTCTGCTGGGTCTGTCGGGCGGCGTCGATTCCGCTCTGGTCGCTTCTATTGCCGTGGATGCTATCGGGGCCGAGAATGTTCGCTGCGTGATGCTGCCTTCGGAATATACCAGTCAGGCTTCATTGGACGATGCCGAGGCCGTGGCCAAAGCACTTGGCGTGTACTACGACTACGTGCCGATCTCGGACAGTCGGGCGGCAGTGACAGATACTCTGGCCCCGCTGTTTGCCGGTCATGATGAAGATTTGACAGAAGAAAACATCCAATCCCGCCTGCGCGGTTTGTTGCTGATGGCGATCTCGAACAAATTTGGCGAGATGTTGCTGACCACCGGCAACAAATCCGAGGTCGCGGTGGGCTATGCCACGATCTATGGCGACATGAACGGTGGCTACAACCCGATCAAGGACCTGTACAAAACGCGTGTGTTCGAGACCTGCCGCTGGCGCAACACCAATCACCGCGACTGGATGATGGGCCCGGTGGGCGAGGTGATCCGCCCCTCGGTCATTGAAAAACCCCCCAGCGCCGAACTGCGCGAAGATCAAAAGGACAGCGACAGCCTGCCCGATTACCCGATTCTGGATGCGATTCTGGATATTCTGGTCGATCAAGAGGGCTCGATCGCTGATTGCGTGGCCGCCGGTTTCAACGAGGTCGACGCGCGGCGGGTTGAGCACCTGATTTATATCAGCGAATACAAGCGCTTTCAATCCGCCCCCGGAACGCGCCTGACCAGCCGGGCATTCTGGTTGGATCGCCGCTACCCGATTGTGAACCGCTGGCGGGATCGGGACTGAGCCGAAGGGGAATCGTGAAGCTGGGTCAAACGACGTTTCGATATCGGACCCATTACGCTAGGCATCCTTATTATTGTTTCCAGATAGTGGATAACATTCTGATTTTTCAAGCTCTCAGGGAACTGACTGCTTGAAACTGAGACATTTTTTTGCCACATTTTGGCTTAATTGATGCCCCACATGGGGCGGTGTGACCTCAATTCGATGTATGGAACTGTGGCGCACGCGTGTTGGATGTCTGGGTTAACGATTTGGTGCTATTATGTATAAGGGATATGACAAGCCGCTTCACCCGCCGTTAAGGTATAAGTCGATGGAATCCGAAGCACGGGTTCTGGACGAGGCCAAGCTGGACTCGGCGATTGCTGATCTTCTTCGCGAAGAAGAAAGCGAAGACCCCGAGCCCGTAGTGGGAGCGACTAAACTCAACGCGATCTTCCCGGTCCTGCCCGAACAGGCGGAAATAGACGAAGAAGTGGAACCTCGCGATTCTGGCCTTGCGGCAACCTTGCGTCAGAAATGGGCTGAACTGAGCGGCGCAGCGTAAACTCCAAGCGATTTGAAACAGGACGGTGCGAGCTTTCTCGCGCCTGTTGGCGTGTTCGCCACAGCTGTCAAAAAACATCGGTCCCGCAGCAGAAGACATGTTGCCTGAGCGCCTGCATCACGCCTTCATGGCGACCCGAGCCATGAAGTAAGAGCGGTTGATGCCCGGCCCCAAACCAACCCCCGTTGAACCCGATCTGCACCTGCCCAAAACCGTGGATGTCGTTGTTATTGGCGGCGGCATTATCGGAGCATCGACCGCGCTGGAGTTGGCTGAACGAGGCGCCTCGGTACTGTTGTGCGAAAAGGGGCAGATTGCGGGCGAGCAAAGCTCTCGCAATTGGGGATGGGTCCGTCTGGGGTTGCGTGACCCGCGGGAGATCCCGTTGATGATCGAATCGCTGCATCTATGGCAAGGGCTGGATCAGCGCATCGGGCGGGAAACCGGCTATACCCGCGCGGGCATCCTGTTTGGTGCTTCGGGCAAACGCGACAGCGGCAATCTGGAACAGTGGCTGCGTCACGTGGACGGGCTGCAAACCGGCGCGCGGCTGGTTTCGGGGGCCGAGTTGCACGCCCTGCTGCCGGGCAATCAGACTTCCTACGATTGCGCCCTTTACATGCCGCAGGACGGCCGGGCCGAACCACAACAGGCTGCGCCAGCAATTGCCGAGGCAGCGCGGGATCGCGGCGCTGTTTTGACGACCAATTGTGCCGTCCGCAGCGTCGATGCCGGGAGTGGTCGCATCACCGGAGTATTCACCGAGCGTGGCCGCGTGGCCTGTGACTTCGTTGTTCTTGCCGGTGGTGCCTGGTCGCGTCTGTTTGCGGGGAATGCGGGGATTGAACTACCGCAATTGAAGGTTTTGAATACGGTCCTGCGGACCTCTCCAGCTGAAGGACCAGAAGCGGCGCTTTGGTCCGACGATTTTGCCATGCGTAAACGGTCAGACGGGGGTTATTCCATCGCCTCGGGCCATGAAAACACGGTGGACATTGTACCTGACAGTTTTCGGCTGGCGCGGCAGTTCTTACCCGCATTCGCACAGGAATGGAGATCGCTGCGGTTTCGACTGTCAAAGCGCTGGAGCATCGAAGCAAGCCAGGACCAGACCTGGCTACCCACGGATGTCACCCCGTTCGAACATTGCCGCGTGCTGGATCCCGAACCTTCGCCCAAAACGCTGCGACGGGCTTGGGCAGCGGCGCGCAGAGGTTTCCCGATGCTGGAACAGGCCGAGCTTGTACAAAGCTGGGCGGGCCTGATTGATGTTACGCCGGACGCGGTGCCGGTGATCTCGGGGGTTGATCAGATGCCGGGAATGTTCATCGCAACCGGGTTTTCGGGCCATGGGTTTGGCATCGGCCCGGCAGCAGGCCGCCTGATGGCCGATCTGGTCGCCGAAACCACGCCATGCGTCGATCCGGCCGCCTTCCGCCTCTCCCGCTTTTCAGATGGCTCAAAGGTGCGACCGGATCCCGGGTACTGAGGGCCTAGCCCATCATCTGGTAGCTGACCGGCACAAAGCGGAACCCGTCACCTCGGCTTTCGACGAACCCGGCTGCAGGGAAAGGCATGTGATAGCCGATCATCGGTACCTTGTCGGCGGCCAGCATTCCCAGCACGTCGCGCCGCGAGGCGGTAGCGGCAGCCTTGTCCATGTCAAAGCGCACTTCCCATTCCGGGTGGGCAAAGGACCAGACATAGTGGTTCGCCAGATCAGCGGTCAGCACCAACCGCTGACCGTTGTTTTCCAGATGATAGACCGTGTGACCGGGTGTGTGCCCATAGGCGGCGACGGCGGTGATGCCCGACGCAACTTCGCCGCCGTCTTCGACAAAGGTCATTTTCTCGGCGAGCGGTGTCACCTTGGTGGCCACCAGATCACCGACCCGGTTTCCGGCCTCTTGTGCGGCCCAGAAATCATACTCGGGCGACGCGGTGACATAACGCGCGTTCGGGAAGGTCGGCGCATCATCTGTGGTCATGCCACCGATATGGTCGGGGTGCATGTGGGTGATGACAACAACGTCGATCTGATCCGGAGTGACACCCGCATCCGCCAGTGCAGCCTGAATGCCACCTTGGCCCAAACCGGTATCGAACAGCACCAGCTCGGACCCGGTATTGACCAGCGTCGGCGTGAAGAAGAATTGCGCTACATCCGGGGAGATGAAATTTTCGGCCGAGACTTTGGCGAAATCCTCATCTGAAGCACCGCCGCCGAAAATCTCTTGGGCGCCATCACGCGGCAGGCTTCCATCCAGCAGCGTGGTGACGGTGAAATCGCCCAGTGTAAAGGACTTGGCAATGGATGAATTGGCCTTGGTCTCGCTCCCGGCGGCCAAAAGCGGGGCCGCGGCTGTGGCAAATGGCAAAGCGGCCGCAGAACCCAAAGCGGCGCGGCGTGTGAGTTTAATGGTCATTGTGGTTCTCCCTGTCAGAACACCTGTAGGTGAGTTAGGTCGGTGCGAGTCTCTTGCCAGTTTATACTCCAGAGATATGGGCTGCGTGGATGAACAATGCGTGTTAAATTTTGTTTATGCCGCGATCTGAGAATAAGACCGTTCCAACCGACCAGAGTGTCGAGAGCTTTCTATCCAGGGTGCAGCCTTTCGGCAGGGCCGAAAGTGGGAAGGTTCTGGACGGGCTTTTCCGCAAGACGACCGGGTTCGAGCCCGTCATGTGGGGGCCCTCGATTGTGGGCTATGGCCGCTATCACTATCGCTATAAATCCGGGCGCGAGGGCGACTTCCTTGCCACCGGCTTTTCCCCGCGCAAGTCCGCGCTGTCAATTTACATCATGCCCGGCTATGCGGATTTCGGGGACATCCTGTCCCGTCTGGGTAAGCACAAGCTGGGTAAATCTTGTCTATACGTGAACAAGCTGGCGGATATCGATCTGGATGTCCTGGCCGAGCTGATCCGTGCCGGGCTTGAGGACTTGGAGCGGCACTGGCCGGTGGAGCCGACCTGAACGCCCTTGCTGGACAATTGGCCCATCCTGTGACATGAGCCGCGCCAACAGGAGAACTCCATGACCACCACCCGTTTTGCCCCGTCGCCCACCGGTTACATCCATGTGGGCAACCTGCGTACCGCCCTGATGAACTATCTGATCGCTCGCAAAGCGGGCGGCACGTTTATCTTGCGTATCGACGACACCGATCCTGAGCGGTCGAAAGAAGAATATGTCGATGCCATCAAGCAGGATATGGAGTGGCTGGGCCTGCACTGGGACCGGATCGAGCGTCAATCGGACCGTCTGGATCGCTATGCCGAAGCCGCTGACAAGCTGCGCGAAATGGGCCGTTTCTATGAGGCGTTTGAAACGCCGACGGAGCTGGACCTGAAACGCAAGAAACAGCTGAACATGGGCAAGCCGCCGGTCTATGACCGCGCTGCATTGAACCTGTCGGATGCCGAGAAAGAGGCCCTACGGGCTGAACGTGGCAATGGCGTCTGGCGGTTCAAGCTGGATCACCAGCGGATCGAGTGGACTGACGGTATTCTGGGCGACATCTCGATTGATGCTGCATCAGTGTCTGATCCGGTGCTTATCCGGGGCGATGGGCAGGTTCTGTATACGATCGCGTCAGTGGTGGACGACACCGAGATGGGCGTAACCGATGTCGTGCGCGGCTCGGACCATGTGACCAACACTGCGACGCAAATCCAGATCATCGAAGCGCTGGGCGGCACTTGCCCGCGTTTTGCGCACCACTCGCTGCTGACCGGCCCGCAGGGCGAGGCATTGTCCAAGCGTCTGGGCACGCTGGCCTTGCGCGATCTGCGTGAACAGGGCGTGCAGCCTATGGCGCTGCTGAGCCTAATGGCGCGTCTGGGTTCGTCCGATCCGGTAGAATTGCGCTCGGACATGGCGGAACTGATCGAAGGCTTTGATGTGAACCGCTTTGGCGCTGCGCCAACCAAGTTTGACGTGCAGGACTTGTTCCCGCTGACCGCCAAGCATCTGCAGTCGCTGCCGCTGGCGGACGTGGCCGATGCGGTCGCTGACGCGGGCGTTCCGGCAGAACTGGCCGCGCCGTTCTGGGCGATGGCGCGTGAGAACATCACCACTCTGGGTGACCTCAAAGGTTGGTGGGAGCTGTGCCGTGACGGGGCAGAGCCTTTGATCGCCGACGAGGATCGTGAGTTCATCTCTGAGGCCGTGGCTCTGCTGCCCGAAGGGCCTTTCGATGGCGAGACCTGGGGCACTTGGACCAAAGCCGTGAAAGAGGCCACGGGTCGCAAGGGCAAAGGCCTGTTCATGCCACTGCGTAAGGCGCTGACGGGTATGGAGCGCGGGCCGGAAATGGCGAACCTGCTGCCGTTGCTGCAGGTTATCCGGGCACGCGGCTAAGCGCGAAAGCACTGATATCCGAAAGGCGGGGCCGATATGCAGCCCCGCATTTTTCTATGCAGTATGGACAATCGACGCAGAAATGCGGCGCAGCCGATCATCGACAAATTCGGTCTCGGCCGGTTTCAAATGCTGGTGGCGCGGGTATCGAGGTTCAGCCCGGTCGTTCAGAATCGGCGCGTACCACCCATCGGTGGTGGCAAAAAAACGGTCCGCACCGTCCTCACCAAAGGTGCGCAGATACCCTTGCACGACCACGTCGATATAGCTGAGCAGCAGCGGATGACGATTGCTGGGCACGGCGTGGCGGCCCTGCGGTACCGCGTAAACGGCGATTTCGACCTCGTGGGTCAAAGGATGTGTGACAGCTTGGGTCGCGGGAACCCGGTCATAGGCCCATTCCCGCTCGTCCAGCGCCACCCAGTCGTTTTTCGGGACATGGGCGATCATCCCTTCGATCTCGGACTCAGGGTCAGGGATTGCAGTCAGAAAGGCTACTGGGCGAAGGTCGGTGTGTCGCCAGGCGCGTCGCCACCCCATCAGCCGCGCAGGATGTGGGTCGGGGAAATCGTGCGTCGCTAGGTTCACGAGGCTACCATAGCCAAAGAAATAAGGGTCTGCCATGCGCCGTCAGGTCCTTCTTGAGCGATTGATGTATGTCAAACCGCTTTTTTGTCGGACATGCAATAAGATCGCATCTTGAAATTTGGGAGGTCTCGATGAGGATTACCAAAAGGACAAATATCGCGGTGCGCTTGCTGATGTATTGTGCGGCGCATCAGGATCGGCTGGTGACAAAGGCCGAGATCGCCGATGTGTGCAACATATCGGAAAACCACCTGGCGCAGGTGATCAACCAATTGAGCCAGCTGAACTACCTCAGTACTCAACGTGGTCGCAACGGTGGCATGTCTTTGGCGCGTCCCGCCGATCAGATTCGGATCGGCTCGGTGTTTCGCCATGTCGAAGGTAACTTGCCAATCGCCGAGTGCTTTGCCGATGCCGACAACACCTGTCCCCTGACGGATGCCTGCCGATTGCGGCTTGCGCTGCAGGACGCGGCCGAGGTGTTCTATGCTTCGCTGGACGAAATCACACTGGACGCGCTTGTGTGCGACAACGACCAGTTGCTGCAAATCCTGCAACCGGTCGCCTGCGTGCGTTGAGATCAGTCGCTGGCCCGCAGGATGCGGGCCGGACGTGCGGCCAGAGGGCGCAGGGCAAAGGCTAGCCCCGCGCCAAGGGTCACCAGAATGCCGGCCGGAACGATGCTCAGCGCTGAAGTCCAGATGACCGAGAAACTGATATCGAAGATGTAGGTGGCAACCGCCCACCCCCCCAGAATGCCGGTCAGCAGGGCAACGCCCCCGGCCGCTGCACCCAGCAGGACTGAGCGTAGAGCAAAGCTGATCAAAATGCGTCGCCGATCCGCGCCCAGTGTTTTCAGGATCGCGGATTCGTAACGACGCGCGGTTTCTCCTGCGGCGGCGGCCCCGATCAGAACAAGAAATCCGGTCAACAAGGATATCCCCGCTCCGTAAGAAGTCGCGGCGGCCAACCCGGTCAGCAGGCTCGAGACGCGGTCAATCGCGTCGCGCACCCGGATTGCGGTTATGTTAGGAAACTGGCCCGCCAGATCGCGCAGGATGCCGGCTTCGGCCTGTTCTTCGGCATAGACCGTGGCGATGAAACTGTGCGGCGCCCCGGCAAGGGCGGAGGGACTCATCGACATGATGAACCCCATGCCAGCGGTCGAAAAATCGACCTCGCGGAAAGAAGTGATTTCGGCGGTGATGTCGCGGCCCAGAATGTTCACGGTCAATTCGTCGCCAAGGTCCAGACCCATTTCTTCGGCTTCTTCCGCGGCGAAACTGACTTGCGGCATGCCTGAGTAATCCTGGGGCCACCATGCGCCCGCGGTGATGCGGGCGTTTTTGGGCGGTGTGGCGGAATAGGTCACGCCCCGGTCACCATCCAGAACCCAGTGATCGCCAGCGACGTCGCGCGCGGGCAGCCCATTGATCTGGGTGATGATGCCGCGCAGCATTGGAGCGCTTTCGATGCGGCTGACGGCGGGGTCGGTTTCCAGCCGCTCTCTAAACCCGGGCATCTGGTCTTTTTGAATGTCGACAAAGAAATACGACGGGGCCACGTCGGGCAGATTACCCGAGATCGCATTGCGCAGGGTCCCGTCGATCTGGCCAACGGCGGCAAGCACCGAAAGGCCCAGCCCCAGAGACAGCACAACCGAAGCGGCCCCTTCACGCGGGTCCGAGATCGCCGACAAAGCCCATCGCAGAGCAGGTCGACCCCGAGCCGCCTTGGTGCTGATGCGCGCCAGTTTGCGGATCGCAAGCGCGGAAAAGGACAGCAGCAGCAGCGCGCCGACCAGCCCGGCGCTTGTCCAGAGCGTCAGGCGAATCGAGCCGCTGAACCAAGCGGCAGACGCGATCAGCAGTGCCAATCCGAAGGCAGTTGCGACCACGAAGGCAGTGCGCGGAAGAGCGCGCGCCGATGATAGCGCGTCGCGGAACAGGGTCGCGGCGCGGACCTCCTCGGTTCGGGCGAGGGGCCAGAGGGTGAACAGGAATGCGGTCAGCATTCCGTACAGTGCAGCCTCGGCCAGAGGGCGGGGATAGAGCGTGAAAACGGCAGGGACGGGCAGGCGGGCCTCGATCAGAGGGGCCAGCAGCAGCGGTAAAGCCGCCCCCAGAGCAATCCCAAACGCGATGCCGAGCCCTGACAATACCCCGATTTGTATCATATATGTCTGAAAGATCGTCGCGCGATCCGCGCCCAGCGTGCGCAGCGTTGCAATTGTCTCGGTCTTTTGCGCCAGATAGGCGCGTACGGCAGCGGACACGCCTATGCCGCCAACAGCTAGACCGGACAGGCCGACCAGAACCAGAAAGGCGCTGAGACGCGTGACAAACTCGGCAATCCCCGGCGCGCCGTTGCGGGCATCGGTCCAGCGCATTCCGGTGCCGTCGAAACTACTTCTGGCCGCGGCGGACAGGGTTTCGAGGTCGGTTCCCGGCGGCAGCTTCAGCCGGTATTTGGTGGCAAACAACGTCCCCGGCGCCAGCAGGCCGGATGCCTGCAGATCCTGGGTCCGGACCAGAGTGCGCGGTCCCAATCCAAAGCCGTCGGCGGCGCCGTCCGGTTCATGCATCAATGCTGCCGTCAGCACGAAATCCTGCGTGCCAAGTGCAAAACGGTCTCCCATGGACAGGCCCAGCCGGTCCATCAGCACCGGATCCATGACCGCTCCGGGCAGGCCCTGCTGGCCGTCCAATGCGGCGGAAAGCGATTGGTCAGGCTCCAGCTTTGCTGTTCCCAACAACGGATAGGCCGCGTCCATGGCTTTCACCTGCGTCAGGGCACGCTGGGTTTCGCCCCCCCGACGCACAACGGCCATCGAGCGGAAATCCACAACCTCGGACACTTCGGTCGCGGTTTGTTGCATCCACGCGCGCTCGTCATCTGTGGCGAAGCGGTAGGTGAATTCCAACTGCGCGTCCCCGCCCAGCAGCGCCGAGCCTTCCTGCGTCAGCCCGGTCTGGATCGCAGAACGCACCGACCCGATAGCGGCAATGGCAGCCACCCCCAGCGCCAGACAAGCCAGAAACACGCGAAAGCCGCGCACGCCGCCGCGCAGTTCCCGGCCTGCCAGACGACCGGCCAGACGCAGGCTCATTCCGCGGCCTCTTGTTGCGTGTCTTCCGCGATGGTGCCATCCCGCAACCGGATCACCCGGTCGCATTTGCGCGCCAGACTGTGGCTGTGGGTGACCAGAACCAGCGTGGCACCATGCCTGTCACGCAAACCGAACAGCAGTTCGACGATGGCCGCACCGTTGGTATCGTCCAGATTTCCGGTCGGCTCGTCCGCCAGCAGGATCTGAGGGCGCGGCGCGGAGGCGCGCGCCAGCGCAACCCGCTGCTGCTCACCCCCCGACAGTTGCGCCGGATAGTGATCGTGCCGATGTGAAAGACCGACCGCGTCCAATTCGGCCGCAGCACGGGCAAATGCATCCTTATGCCCGGCCAGTTCCAGCGGCGTGGCCACATTCTCAAGCGCGGTCATGGTGGGGATCAGGTGAAAGTTCTGAAACACCACCCCCATTGCATCACGCCTGAACCGGGCAAGCGCATCCTCGTCCATTCCTGTCAGATCATGGCCCAAAGCAGTGATTTCGCCCCCGGTCGCCTGCTCCAGCCCGCCCATCAGCATCAGCAGTGAGGATTTGCCGGACCCGGACGGCCCAACCAACCCTAGCGTTTCGCCTTGGGCGACGGTCAGGGAAATGTCGTGCAGGATATTCACTCGACCGGCATTGCCATCCAGCGACAAAGCGGCATTTTGGAGGGAAAGAACGGGTGTCGTCATGGGTCATTCCGGATGGGCATGGTCAATTGGGATATGGAGCGGTTCAGATGTTGCGCAAGGTTTTGATGTCGATGCTGTTTACGTTCTGCGGCTTTGCGGCCACAGCCGAGCAGGTGGTGATTGCTGCTTTAGGGGATTCACTGACGCAAGGCTATGGGTTGCCCGAACAGGACGGATTTGTGCCTCAGTTGGACCGCTGGCTTAAGGCGCAGGGTGCGGATGTGCGCCTTATCAACGCAGGTGTGTCCGGAGACACCACGGCTGGTGGCGCGGCGCGGGCGGACTGGACGCTGACGCCGGATGTGGACGGGATGATCGTGACGCTTGGTGGTAATGATCTGCTGCGGGGGATCGACCCGGCGGTGTCGCGCGCCAATCTTGAAACGATTGTCAAAGCGGCGGATGTCGCAGATGTCGATGTGCTGCTAATCGGGATGCAGGCACCGGGAAATTACGGGGCAGATTACAAATTGGCGTTTGATGCCATCTATCCTGATCTGGCCGAACAGTATGAAACCGGCTACGCCCCAAGCTTTTTCACCGGGCTGACCGCCGAGGGCGATCCGGACACCGCCCGTCTCTATATGCAGCCGGACGGCATTCACCCGAACGCCGAAGGGGTTGCCCTGATCGTTGATAACCTCGGCCCTTATGTGCTGGAACTTGTTGCTGCTGCCCAGCAGTGATCAAACGACGGTTACGACGGTCCCGATCGGCACACGCTCATAGAGATCGACAACGTGTTCGTTCATCATTCGGATACAGCCATTTGAGACTGCATGACCGATGGTCTGCGGCTGCGTGGTACCGTGAATGCGGAAATAGGTGTCGACGCCATTCTGGAACAGGTACAGCGCCCGCGCGCCCAAAGGATTGTCGCCGCCGCCAGGTTGGACATAGTCATTGTCCTTGAACCGGGCATAAGCGACGGGTTCGCGCTCGATCATCTCGTCGGTCGGGCGCCAGGTCGGCCACTCTTTCTTGACGTCGATGGTGGCGGTGCCAGTGAACTCCAGACCGGCTTTGCCTACCCCGCAGCCATAGCGGACCGCCTTGCGCGGTTCGGTCACGAAATACAGGTAGAACGACCGGGGCGCGACCAGCAACTGACCCGGCTGAAACTGCTTCTTTATGCGCACAAATTGCGGCGTGGGATCGTATTCGACAGCTTTCTTCTTTGCTGCGGCAACGCCAGGCACCAGGCTGGCGGCTGCGGTCGCGGTCAGAAAGGTACGGCGGGTGAACATGGCAGCTCTCTATAAAACAACAGATAAATCTTGACCCTAATTTCGGAAGGATAACCGATCTGGTCAATCGCTGGAGAGAAGTAACCCTATTGTGATGTCGTCGTGGGGACACACAATCATGTCGCATCACGAGCGCAAACAGATACCCGAAAAAGAAAAAGGGCAGAGAATACTCTGCCCTTCCAATATCTTATGCAAGCACGATATTGTCTGCGCTTTCGCGGCCGTCACGACCGGCGCGCAGCTCGTATGTGACCTTCTGGTTGTCGGCCAGGCCGGTCAGGCCCGAGCGTTCCACGGCCGAGATGTGAACGAAGATGTCTTTGCCGCCATCTTCGGGTGCGATAAAGCCGTAGCCTTTGGTGGTGTTGAACCATTTTACGGTGCCTGCGGGCATATCCGTTGTCTCCTGTTTAATGCTGCCCACGGAGTTGCGGCAGCCTGGCGTCGTTGTCTGGATCGATAGACTGAGCGCCGTAGAAGGAGACAGTAGGTCGAAATAGAAAAACGTTAGCAATTTAGATATGGCATCGGCAACGGCGCAGGGCAAGGGAGGAGTCCTGTTCTGTAAGAAACAAAAAACCCCCGGAAATCCAAAGTGGATGGCGAATCTAGCCTGCTGGTGAGCGCCTGACAGGTTTTCGAATGACCGCCCAAAGTACAGGCAAAGCCAGCCTAGATATTGTACATTTTGCTTTCGGCAGGAAACATCAACCGGATAGCATTCAGGCTTTTTTCTGACAGGGTGAAGGGCTTTTCATCACCTTCGGTATGACCGCCCGCCTGGTTGATGTGTGGAACTGAGTTTTCACGCAGTGAAAACGCCGAATACCAGCGTTTGGGTAACCTGCCAGAAAGCCAGCCGTTCAATTCATTTACGTTTTCGAGCCGAAACAGGTGATCGATATGGTTGACTCCCGCCCGATCGATGGCGTGGGCCTCAAGGCTTAGGGGCGACAGGTTCTGCGTCGAAATCCAACTGGGAGCGAGTTCCTTCCACCCATCCTTCATGCCCATTTTGCCATGCTGTACCCACTCTTCGAACTCCATCTTCGTCGTTTCATCCCAATCAGGAGCAAAGTTGTAGCGGCACTCGGCATCGGGTTTGAAATACCGGTAATAAGACCAAAGCAACTCAACCGGGTTTCTCGTGGTCATGAAATACGAAAGCCTTGCGTGCCCGGGATACAGGTCTGCCAGCGTTGTTTTGACATACGGGGCGGTATCGTGAGGGTGAAAATGCTCGGAGTCGTGGGCATAATCCACGGCGAAATCTCCGGCTTTACTTGACAGGTATCGCTTTAGATACTTGCGGACCGATGTAGAGCCACAGCGTGGCTTAGATATGAACACAAGCCCCTTTGAAAAAAGCACTCTCACCAAATTGGTCCTTTGTTGCTTGGCGTCCGCCCTTACCGGGACGGCGCCAAATTGAATCAGGTTTGACCGATACCAAGTTGGCCAAAAGAAACTCACACAGGCGAATTCCGAAGGCGAACGACCGTGTGGGGTCGTCGCTCAGGCAGTTGCTGTCGCGTCGGTCATACGCGTTTTGATAAAATCCCAACGGGCGCCGACAAAAAGAGCCACCAATCATCTACACTCAGTCGGCGACGGGTAGTTTACCTACAACGCCGCTATATTGGGCCGAGGCAATAAAACACTCTGGCAATTCGTCGATCACTTCATCAATCGGGTCATATAGCCGATCGGCGTCGGCTTTGAATTCATCCGGAATGTCTTTCGGGGTCCGCTCGCGCCGCTTGGGCGGGGTGAAATCCAACCCGGTAAACCGCGAAATTGTATCCTGATGGTCCCAAAGCGCGTCATAGCGAACGCACAGAACGGGAACATCTTCAAATGTTACCCACTCCCTGATCTGCCGTGCTTGCTGCAGCACATCGCGTTCGAACAGCTCATCAAAGGTGCCGGTAGCGTGCAGATGATAAAAGTGCTGATCTATCCAGTCCGCGCCAAATCTTTCCATTGCGGAATAAACGGAAAACGCGGAATCCTTGGTGGGTCCGAAACAAAAAACGACCCGGGTATTCTCGGGCCATGTAGCGAGCGGCTGAGGAAAGTCGTGGGTCTTGTACACACACGGAGTGTAATACTCCGTGTCACTCAACCGGGCGACAAAATCCACCCGCTTTGCCGATATAGGGTCGATCTCTTTCAGCGCATCAGCAAGGGCAAGAAAGGTCAACGTGCTGCCGGACCGTCCATTGCTTGCCACAATAACACAGTTCTGAGGTGCGTTTTGCGGAATGCGCTGCAACCGCCGAATAGCAACCCGTTTTCGGACACTGCGCTTCCACTTGTCGATGCGCTTTTCAAAAAAGTCGATCATCGTGCAAACTTTTTGTGCTTGAGGCGCTTGGGCTCCAGAGCATCAGGACCCAGCCGGCGTTTCTTGTCTTCTTCGTAGTCTTCGAAGTTGCCCTCGAACCATTCCACATGGGCGTCGCCCTCAAACGCCAGAATATGCGTGCAGATCCGGTCGAGGAAGAAACGGTCGTGTGAGATGACGACGGCGCAGCCTGCGAAATCGACCAGCGCGTCTTCCAGCGCGCGCAGGGTCTCGACGTCCAGATCGTTGGTCGGTTCGTCGAGCAGCAGGACGTTGCCGCCCTCTTTCAGCAGGCGGGCCATGTGGACGCGGTTGCGCTCACCACCTGACAGCAGCGAGACCTTCTTCTGCTGATCGCCGCCCTTGAAGTTGAAGGACGAGCAATAGGCGCGGGAATTGACCTGCGCGTCACCCAGCTGGATTATCTCGGCGCCGCCGGTGATCGCTTCCCACACGGTGTCGTTGTCTTTCAGGTCGTCGCGGGACTGGTCGACATAAGACAGCTCAACCGTGTCGCCCAGCGTGATGGTGCCGCTGTCGGGCTGTTCTTGGCCAGTCAGCATCTTGAACAGGGTCGATTTACCGGCACCGTTCGGGCCGATGACGCCGACAATGCCGCCGGGTGGCAGGGCGAAGTCCAGCCCTTCGATCAGTTGCTTGTCGCCCATGTGTTTCGACAGGCCCTCGACCTCGATCACCTTGCCGCCAAGGCGCTGGCCGTTGGGGATGACGATTTGGGCGCGGGTCAGCTTTTCGCGCTCGGACTGTTCGGCCAGCTCGTTATAGGCGTTGATCCGGGCCTTGGATTTGGCCTGACGGGCCTTCTGGCCCTGACGCATCCATTCCAATTCGCGTTGCAGGGTCTTTTGCTTGGACTTGTCCTCGCGCGCTTCCTGCTCGAGCCGTTTGGCTTTTTGTTCCAGCCATGCGGAATAGTTGCCCTCGTAAGGAATGCCGCGGCCCCGGTCGAGTTCGAGGATCCAGCCGGTGATGTCATCCAGGAAATAACGGTCGTGGGTGACGATCAGGATGGTGCCCTTGTAGTCGATCAGGTGCTGTTGCAGCCAGGCGATGGTCTCGGCGTCCAGGTGGTTGGTTGGTTCGTCGAGCAGCAACATGTCGGGTGCTTCCAGCAGCAGCTTGCAGAGCGCAACGCGGCGTTTCTCGCCGCCCGAGAGGTTGGCGATATTAGCGTCGTCCGGCGGACAGCGCAGCGCCTCCATCGACACGTCGATCTGGCTGTCGAGGTCCCACAGGTTTTCGGCATCGATCGCGTCCTGCAGGGTGGTCATTTCCTCCATCAGCTCGTCCGAGTAGTTCTCGGCGATTTCCATGGCGATCTCGTTGAACCGGTCGACCTTGGCCTTTTTCGCGGCCACGCCCAGCATGACGTTTTCACGCACTGTCAGGGATTCATCCAGCTGCGGTTCTTGTGGCAGATAGCCGACCTTGGCGCCCTCGGCGGCCCACGCCTCACCGGTGAAGTCGGTATCGAGGCCCGCCATGATCTTCATCAGGGTCGATTTACCCGCACCGTTGACGCCGACAACACCAATTTTCACACCGGGCAGAAAGCTCAGGTGGATGTTTTCAAAGCATTTCTTGCCACCGGGATAGGTCTTGGAGACACCCTGCATGTGGTAGACATATTGATAGGCGGCCATGTCGCGTCCTTCGGATCGGGGAAATCAGGTTGAAACGCTAGATATCCAAGGCGGACGGGCGGGGCAAGCTGGTGGTTTTGTGAAATTCGTTTGGATAGGGCATCGGTTAGAATTGCGCAGTTGAACACGGGGTATGGATTGTCGAAACTAACAGAGTTGATAGCAGGTTGGGCGCAACCCGGACGGTTAGAGTGGATCGGCCTGCGTCCTGACCGACGGGTTGGGATGAAGTGTGTAGAATCGACCATTATTACCTGCGCCGGCCTCGACGGTGACCGCAGCCGTGCGGGCAAGCGGGCAGTTACTCTGATCCAGCAGGAACATCTGGCCGCGATTGGTTCTTACCTGGGGCAGGGGTCGGTTGCGCCTGAAATCCTTCGGCGCAACCTGGTGGTGTCGGGGATCAATCTTGCGGCACTCAAGGGTCGTGAGGTGCAGGTGGGGGAGGCGATTCTGCGCTTTACTGTCATCTGTGCACCGTGCAGCCGGATGGAGGAGGCGCTGGGAGCAGGTGGCTATTCCGCCGTGCGCGGGCATGGGGGCTGGTGTGCCGAAGTCGTGCAGCCCAGGCCGGTCCGGCTGGGTGATCCTGTACAACCTATTGATTGACAACACTCTCCAGTTCTGAACATCAGCAGGGGATGTTGCGCAGCACCATTCCATACGCACGGCCGGGGCAGGTCATTGGTCTGTTCGGCGGGTCTTTTGATCCTCCGCATCAGGGCCATGTGCATGTGACGCTGGAGGCGATGAAGGCATTTGGGTTGGATCGGGTTTGGTGGTTGGTGTCACCGGGCAATCCGTTGAAAAAGCGCGGCCCTGCACCGCTGCAGCGACGGGTCAGGGCGGCGCAAGCCGTCATGCGGCATCCGCGTGCAGAAGTGACGGATATCGAAGCACTGACCGGAACGCGCGCAACGGCGGATACGCTGGCGGCGTTGCAGCGGCTTTACCCGCATGTGAAATTCGTCTGGCTGATGGGTGCCGACAATCTGGCGCAGTTTCACCGCTGGAAAGACTGGCGCCGGATCATGGATAGCGTGCCGGTTGGTGTGGTTGCGCGGCCGGGGGATCGGATTTCGGCCCGGATGTCGCCAGCGGCCCGGATGTATGCGCGTTATCGCATCGACGGACAGGCGCGGCATTTGTTGGGCCGCGCACAGGCACCGGCGTGGTGTTTCGTCAATGTACCGATGGTCGATGTAAGCTCGACCGAACTGCGCACACGCGGTGAGTGGGACGGCGGGGTGTTGCCTGAATAGCCTAGATGGGCGCATAATCGCATTCAGTGGTTGTTTGCCTTTGATCTCTGGGATTTTAATTGACCCATGGTTGATCTTCTTTCGCGTCGTTTCTTTCTTGCCGGTCTGGGGGCCTCGGTCGTTTCAGGCTCGGCTCTGGCTGATGCTCCAGCGCAGTCTTTGCGGCCTCAGATTCGGGGGGATCTACCCACTGGAGCGGAGCGGCTCATCAAATCCGCAAGGCTGAAAGGCGAGGTGGCTTTTGCCGTCGCCGATGTGCAAACCGGTGCGCAGCTTGAAGAATTTGGCGGCGATCAAGGTCTGCCCCCTGCCAGTGTCGCCAAGGCGTTGACGGCGCTTTATGCGCTGGATGTTCTGGGGGCCGAATACCGGTTTGAAACCACCTTGATGGCCGATGGCCCGATCGAAAATGGCGTGCTGAAGGGCGACCTGATCCTTGTGGGCGGCGGAGACCCCCTTCTGGATACCGACGATCTGGCCGCATTGGCGGCCAATCTGCGCGAGGCCGGAATTACCGAGGTGCAGGGCGCGTTCAAGGTCTATGACGGTGCGCTGCCTTATATCTTTAGCGTCGACCCCGGGCAGCCGGACCATCTGGGATACAGCCCGGCCATAAGCGGCATCTCTTTGAATTTCAACCGCGTACATTTCGAATGGAAGCGCGACGGTACCGGGTATGATGTGACCATGGACGCCCGCACGGCGCGGTACAGGCCGTCCGTGGATATGGCGTCAATGCGCGTCGAAAAACGCAGCTTGCCGATCTACACCTACCAGCCAAGCGCCCGGCAGGATCGTTGGACTGTGGCTAACGGTGCACTGGGAAATGGAGGTGCGCGATGGTTGCCGGTGCGCAAACCGGCGCTTTATGCGGGCGACGTGTTTCGCACTCTGGCGCGGGTGAACGGAATTGTTTTGGGCCGTGTGCAGATCACACGCGAGGTGCCGCAGGGCTCAGTTCTGGTGGTGCATCAAAGCGACCCTCTGGAGAGTATCCTGCGAGGAATGCTGAAATACTCGACCAATATCACAGCTGAAATGGTAGGGATGGCAGCCTCGAAAGCGCGGGGTGCCAAGTTGCAGATTCTGGCTGATTCAGCTGAGGAGATGAACCGTTGGGCATCTGAAACCTACGGTGTGCGCGGGATCGCAATGGTAGATCACTCGGGGCTCGGCGATGCGTCGCGCGTCGCGCCCGCAGATCTGGTGACGGCCTTGGTTGAGGCCCGAAAGGACGGGGCGCTACGGCCGTTGCTGAAAAAATTCACCCTGGCCGACAGTCAGGGGCGACCAGTCAAGGATCATCCGATCAGGGTAGATGCCAAGACCGGGACGCTGAATTTCGTGTCTGGGTTGGGCGGCTTTATCACGGCGCCGGATGGCTCGGAACTGGCCTTTGCCATTTTCACCGCTGATGTTGATCACCGCGCGACGATCCCCCGCGCGTTGCGCGAGCGTCCCGACGGCGCGCGCAGTTGGAACAACAGGTCGCGCAAACTACAGCGCGCGCTGATCGAGCGCTGGGGGATGCTGGCGGGCAGCTGAGATCAGGTGGTGTGGCGCGCTCGCGCGCCACGCTCGATCGCGGCGGCGTGCAGACGGTCGATATTCAGTTCGTATCTGATTTCTTCCAGCAGGCGCAGTTCGGTCTCGGCAAGTGATCCATCTGCCGCAGCCACGTCACAGGCCAGCGCGTAGGCCGTTTCGTGCAACCGCTCGGGCAGGTTGTCGCGGATCAGGCCGAACAGGGCGTCCAGCCCGTCCTCCTGCTCGAACAGATCAAACACGGTTTGCGACACCCGGCGCGTGCGGTCGATATCGTATTCGGCAAAAACCGGCAGCATGTTGACTGCGCCTTCGATCTTGACCAGCTCGGCGGTGCGGATGGTCTCATCCGAGGCAGAGACCGCAACCATGATCGCGACAAGGCAATCCTGTGGGGACATCGGGTGAGGTACTTGTTCGGTCATGGTGTCGTCCTGATTGGTCTTTTCTGCGCTCGCACGATAGGAGGGCTGGCGCGCAGGTTCAACGGATTTTGCCGCATTGAGTCACAGAATGGGCAACGGCCCCCGCGTTTTGGTCTGGCGCAGCACGAAATTGCTGCGCGTATCGCGGACCAGCCCGGATTTCAGCAGCCGCTGCATGATGAAATGCTCAAGGTCTTCGGGCGTTTTGGCATAGACCTTCAGGATGAAGTCGTGATCGCCGGTGATCGAGGCGCATTCGACGATCTGTGGTTCGGTTTCGACCAGCCGCAGGAATGCGGTGATGCTGTCCTCTTGATGGTCGCGCAAGGCGACGTGTACATAGGCGATGGCGTTCAGCCCCACAGATTTAGCCCGCACCTGAGCGATATAGCCCGAGACCACGCCCGACGCCTCTAGGTCGCGTACGCGCCGCCAGCATTGCGAGGCGGAAAGGCCGGTGCGGTCGGCAAGTTCCTGCATCGACAGACGGCCATCGGTCTGCAACTGCTGCAGGATGGCAATATCAGCGGGTTGAAGCGTTTGTTTCACAATTGATACCTTTGCGATACATATTCTCCAAAATACCCAGAATATCACGCTGTACCAAATCAAAATTGTCAGGGCGCGCGGCTATACTTTCCTCAAGGAGGAAAAAGTGATGCCAAAATCGACCAAATACGTCGCCAAGGTGGCTGATGCGCGCGGCCATATCGCCTATACGACTGAGGAAGACGAGGTTTGGGCCGATCTTTATGCCGCGCAAGAGAAGAACGTGCAGCGCTACATGGCCCGCGATTACCTTGCCGGGCTGGAAAGGCTGGACCTGCCAAAAACCCGTGTGCCGTCCTGCGCCGACATCTCGGAACGCCTTTTGGACATGACCGGGTGGCGGGTGCAGCCGGTGCCCGCACTGATCGGGTTCAAAACGTTCTTTGGCATGTTGGCAGACCGGGTATTTCCTGCCGCATCCTTCATCCGCTCGCGCGAGGATTTTGATTACATCGAAGAGCCCGACATCTTTCACGAGATTTTTGGCCATACCCCTTTGCTAAGCGATCCGCGCTTTGCGGCCTTTAGCCATGCCATCGGCAAGGCCGGGGTGCAGGCTGGGGACAAGGATTATTCCTGGCTGATCCGGCTCTACTGGTTCTCGATCGAGTTTGGATTGCGTCGGCAGGACGGAGAGATCAAGGCGCTGGGGTCCGGGCTTGCGTCCTCGCCTACTGAACTGGTTTACGCCGTCGAAAGCGACATTCCGGACCGTGATCCGTTCGATGTCCTGACTATCCTGCGCACGCCCTATCGGATCGACATGCACCAGATGGGCTATTTCGTGTTAAACTCACCTGAGGAGCTGTTCGCCGCCGCCGAGCGCGATCTGCTGGCGGATGTGCAGCAGGCACAGTCCCTTGGGTTGCTGCCGAACAAGTTCCCGGAAAAAGCAACCGCAGCGGAGTGAACGGATCATGACCACATCAGGACAAACCTGCAGCCTTTCGGACCGCACCTGCGTGCCCTGTTCCGGAGGAGTGCCGGCCTTGACCCGGGACGAGGCAAACACCCACATGGTGGAACTCTCCTCTGACTGGAAGCTGGACGCAGGGGCGAAAGAACTCAGCCGTCACTACAAGTTCAAAGGGTTCGCCAAGGCGACTTATCTGGCCAATCTTTGCGCTTGGCTGGCCGATCAGCAGGGGCATCACCCGGATGTGTCATTTGGCTGGGGCTATGTGGATGTCAAACTGACCACCCATGAAATTGGCGGTCTTAGCGAGAATGACTTTATCTGGGCCGCCAAACTGGACCGGTTGACCGCGTAAATCGGCCTTCCCATCAGGAAAAACCCTGCAGTTTATTGACTCATGCTGCACCGGCACAATAGGAGGGGCCGGTCGGTTGCAAACGGCGACCGGCGCTGTTTTTCCCGATGGAGCAAATCTGATGTCTGAACTGCGTGAAACCGCGATGTCGTCCAAGGCCTGGCCTTTCGAAGAGGCGCGTCGGTTGCTCAAACGCTATCAGAAAGCGGCTCCGGAAAAGGGGTACGTGCTGTTCGAAACCGGCTATGGCCCCTCGGGCCTGCCGCATATCGGCACCTTTGGCGAGGTCGCGCGCACTACGATGGTCAAGCGCGCGTTCGAGGCGCTGTCGGACATCCCGACCAAGCTGATCTGTTTCTCGGACGATCTGGACGGAATGCGCAAAGTGCCCAGCAATGTGCCGAACCCAGAGGTCCTGGAGCAGCATCTGCATCGCCCACTGACCTCGGTGCCTGATCCGTTTGGTGAATACGACAGCTTCGGTGAGCATAACAACGCGATGCTGCGGCGTTTCCTCGATACTTTTGGTTTCGAGTATGAATTCTACTCAGCCAAGCAATTCTACGAGTCTGGGCAGTTTGACGAGATCCTCAAACGCGCGGTTGAGCGTTATGATGAGATCATGGCGATCATGCTCAAAAGCCTGCGCGAGGAGCGCCAGCAGACCTATTCGATCTTTCTGCCGCTGCATCCCGAAAGTGGGCGGGTTATGTATGTGCCGATGAAAAAGGTCTGCGCTGAAACATACACCGTCACCTTTGACGATGAGGCTGGCAAAGAATGGACCGTTCCTGTCACTGGCGGCAACGTGAAATTGCAGTGGAAGCCGGACTTTGGTGCACGCTGGGCTGCGCTGGGCGTCGATTTCGAGATGTACGGCAAGGAACACGCGACCAACGAAAAAATTTATGATGCGATCTGCCGTGCACTGGGTGGTCGCGCGCCGGAACACTTTTCGTACGAGCTGTTCCTGGATGAGAACGGACAGAAGATCTCGAAATCGTCCGGCAATGGAGTGTCGATCGACGAATGGCTGACCTATGCGCCGACCGAGTCGCTGGCTTATTTCATGTACCAGAAGCCCAAGACGGCCAAGCGGATGCATTTCGATGTGATCCCGAAAGCCTATGACGAATATCACCAGCAGCTACGCGCCTATCCGGGACAGGATCTGAAGGCGCAGTTGAACAACCCGGTCTGGCATATCCACGGCGGCAACGTTCCTGCATCCACGCTGATGGTGCCATTTGCGATGCTGCTGAACCTGGCTTCGGTTTCCGGGGCCGAGGACAAAGAGGCGCTTTGGGGCTTCATCCGCCGCTACGCGCCCGAAGCCACGGCCGAAACGCACCCCGATCTGGATCAGGCGGCGGGGTTTGCGGTGCGTTACTTCAATGATTTCGTCAAACCAACCCGCCAGCACCGCGCGCCGACCGATCAGGAGCGTGAAGCGCTGGAAGCACTGAAAGCCGCGCTTGTGGCTTATGATGGTCCGATTGAAGACGAAGCGCTGCAATCCGTGGTCTACTCCGTCGGGCGTGAGCGGTTTGACCCGATGCGAGGCTGGTTCACGGCTTTGTACGAAGTACTGCTGGGGGCATCTCAAGGCCCGCGTTTCGGCGGATTTATCGCGTTATATGGCGTGCCCGAAACCATCGCACTGATCGACAAGGCGCTGGCCGGAGAGCTGGTCTGATTTGACCTGAAACCACGTGGGGCTACCCTTTCAACAGGAGGTAGCCCCATGCGTCGTTTATTGCTTGCCATATCCCTGAGCGCCGGTTTGGCGTCGGGCGCATTTGCCCAAAGCGCCGAGATCGAGGCCAATATATCGGCGCAGATACAGGCCTTCAAAGCGGATGATTTCGCCGCTGCTTTCACCTTCGCCAGCCCCTCTATTCAGAAACTGTTCCAAACACCCGAGAATTTCGGGGTGATGGTCAGACGTGGCTATCCGATGGTATGGCGGCCTGCGGATGTGCGTTTTCTGGAGTTGCGCGAAGTCGCGGGAGCACTGTGGCAGAAGGTCATGATCACCGACAGCGCGGGCCGGGTGCACATTCTGGACTATCAGATGGTGCCGCTAGAAAACGGCTGGAAGATCAACGGCGTTCAGTTGCTGGGAAATTCCGACCCTGCAACTTGATGCAACACCACCGTCACGGTGGCGTGAGTGGCAGTTAATCCCAATTCGGTACTCAGACTTTTGCGTTCGGGGCGCGCGATCCCGGGCACTGGGTTTATGCGCGTAGCGGGTCACCGCTCGCGCGATTGGGAAAGGGATTTCTATGAATAAGGCAATCACCGACGGCATCGTGTTCATGCCGCCTGCTTTCGCAAACGGTTTGAATGTGTGGTCCAGCGGCGATGGAACACCGGGCTCGCCGACCTATGACGGGTCGGGCACCGGCGCGTTTGTTCCGGCCGATGCGGATTTCGGCGGCTGTCTTGAAATCCTGAAGGTCAGCGCCACCCAACGTTTGCGCTATATGGGCCAGACGCCGCTGCTGCCGGGCTGTTATCTGCAGATCAAGGCGCGGGTCAAAGCGATCAGTGGCCCGTTGCCCGAAGTGCGCATCGCCGGCTGGGCCGGTGGCGCCGGCGACGTGCAGGTCACTGGCGTGGCCGAGCAGGGCCCGGCCACGCAGCTTTCAGGCTATGGCACGGTGCATGAGGTTACCGCAATTGTCGGCACCGGACAGCGCCCCGGTGTAGACATGCCCTGGGGTGTGCAGGCGCTGTACGGCCATTTCGGGCTGGATATCGATGGTGCAAACGGGGCCGTCATCCGGGTCGACGATATCGAGATCACGGATATCACCGGCGTGTTCCTGCGTAATCTGATCAGCCTCGTCGATGTGCGCGATTTCGGTGCAGTCGGTGACGGTGTGGCGGATGACTCGGCGGCCTTCGAGGCAGCGGATCAAGCCGCGAATGGGCGCACGGTTTTCGTGCCCGAGGGCACCTATCTGTTGGCGCAGAACACGTCGATAGCGTCTGAGATGGATTTTGAAGGCACTGTAACGATGCCCGACGACAAGATGCTGCTGCTGACCAAGAATTTCGACTTGCCGACCTATGTAAACGCTTTTGGTAATGAAACGCTGGCTTTCAAAAAGGCGTTTCAGGCACTGCTGAACAACTCAGACCATGAATCGCTTGATCTGGGGGGGCGCAAGATTTCAGTCAGCGAACCCATCGACATGGCTGCGGCGGTACCAAACCGGCAAAGCGGGTTCTCGACACGCCGCGTAATCCGTAATGGCCAGTTCGACGTTCAGAGCAGCTCGGCCTGGGATACCGAGACTTTCACCTCGGTTGCGACCTACAACCCGAATGATCCCACCCGTTTGGTAAATGTTGCCAACGTGGCCAATATTCCTGTCGGTGCGCTGGTGCAGGGCAGCGGGGTCGGGCGTGAAATCTATGTCCGTTCCAAGAACGAGGGCGCAGGTGAGATCACGCTGAACGCCCCGCTGTATGATGCGGCCGGCACGCAGACCTTTACCTTCCAGTCCTTCAAATATCTGCTGGATTTCAGTGGATTTAGCTCGCTGCGCAAGTTCGGGATGGAAGAGATTGAGTTCCAGTGCAACGGCCGCAGCAGCGCGATCCGTCTGGCTCCGTCAGGCAGTACTTTTGCCGTGACGAACTGTTTCATCAGCCGCCCCAAGGATCGGGGCATCACGTCGATCGGGACCGGATGTCAGGGCATGCTGATCGACAATTGCCAGTTCCTGTCCACCGAAGAATCCTTCAATGTGGAGGATCGCACTTCGATCGCGCTGAACTCCACCGCCAATGACGTCAAATTGCGTCACAACCGGGCGGTGCGGTTCCGGCACTTTGCCATTTTGGGCGGCACCAACAATATGATCCTGGGGAACCACTTTTTCCAAGGCGACAGTATTCCACAGGGTGTTCGCAGCGCCGGTTTGGTCATGATCGGCACGTATAACAGCTCGACCATTTCAGGAAATTATGTTGATAACTGCTCGATCCAGTGGACCAACGAAAGGGATGCCAACCCGGTGTATACTGCGGGGTACTCGTTCAGTTCGATGGCCATCACCGACAATATCTTCTACTCCAGCGAAGTTGCGTCTTGGTTCACTTATATTGTTATCCGCCCCTATGGTGCGGGGCATTTCCTGAACGGTGTGGTCGTGACCGGAAACAAATTCCGCTCAACAAGCGGTAGTATTACCCGGGTGGAGCGGGTGGACACCACCTATGCCGATCTGAACAAATATGCACACCGGAATGTGACGTTTGAGAACAATACGTTCCACGGGGTAGACCAGAAAGTTTCGAACCCCTTGCGGATAAGGCACGCTCAAGGTTCCGCATCTCAGGCTTGGACCGTCCAGTCCTCGGGGCAGCTACCGTTCGGCGGTCTAGCACGCAGCTGTGATGCGGTCACGGTTCTGGGGCCATTGAGAACGGTTTTCGGATCGCTGACCTTCGCTAACCCGTATGTAGAGCTGGAGCAGGGCGCATCGAATAACGCGGTCAACCTGCGCTGGCCCGAAGCTCTGAGCGGAGAGGTTTCCGCGATCGTGCGAATGGAGCGCTGATTTTTAGGCTGGCCGCCCTGTCATGGGGCGGCTGGTTCGCCTGTCTCAGAACTCATTCCAGATCGCCAACTTCAGCCCCGTATCGCTACGCGCATCATTGCGCTCAAGCCCCAGCACCCACGTTGCCGAACTATTCTTCGTTCGGATCATGACCGAAGGCCGGGCTCTCCAGAACAGCGAATGCTCGGGCGTATAGGCTGTTTCGATCTGTATCAGCGGGTTCAGTAGCCGGTCACCGGACAGACCCGCCGTGATATCCAGCTTGCGATACAAGGCGTCATGCGTGCGCAGTTCCAAAGTGGTATCGACGGCCACCCAACCGTTCCCCCAACCGGTCTGGAACCCTTTGCCATAAGAGAGGGTCAGCTTGTACATGGCCCAGGCGTCCCGGTTCCTGTGATGGGCACCCGCCCCGAACTCGGCCGCAAAACGCCCCCATTTGTCGAAATCGGCCACGGGAAGCCGGGCAAACAGAAGCGCGTGGCCATAGAGGTCGCGGTTTTCCTCGAAATCCAGCCCGATTGTCAGGTTCGGCCTGTATCCAAACTCTGCGTATAGCCCTGTTTTGTAGTCATATGCACCACCGGGGTCCCTGAAGGCGGTCACCGAAGCCGCGGTAAATGCCGATCCCTTTTCCCGCAGCCACGCCCCGGACAATGCCGGAGCGGCAGCAAGCAGCAGAGACAAAAGAAGGACGATCCGGCACATGCGGGCAGAATCCGCCAGCATGGTTAACGGATGGTTAGTAATTCGTTTATTTTTTTGAGAACCGGCAAAGAGGCGTCGGCTGCAAAGGAAACACGAGACCTTTGCAATTCCTGTGTTAAGCTTGTGAAACAATAAGGAGAATCCAGATGCCGAAGATTTCCAAGAGCGCGAGCGTCCAGACAGTTATCACCACCTTTGAAATGACGCCCGGCACCTGCCACGATCTGTTGGAGGCGCTGACCGACGCCTATGCCGAGTTCATCTCGAAGCAGCCGGGATTTATCTCGGCCGGGTTGCATGTGAACGACGCCCAGACGCGGATTGCCAATTATTCACAGTGGGAACGCCGCGAGGATTTTCTGGCCATGCTGCGCACCCCTGAAATGCGCGACCGCAATCGCAAGATCAACGAGCTTTGCAAGAGCTTTGAGCCGGTGATGTATGACGTGGCTGAAACATTTGGCAGTTCCTGACTTGGATCAAAGCCTTAACACCCGGCTCCGCCCAAAGTGGATGCAGGAAAACGGAGGTGCGCTTCATGTATCATAACATTCTTGTTCCCATTTCTTTCGATGCCGAACGGGATATCTCCGGCCCCCTCAAACTGGCCGAGATACTGTCGACGCCGGACGCTCAGGTAACTTTGTTGCATGTGGTCGAGCACATCCCCAACTATGCGATCTCCTACATGCCGCCCGAATACCTGAACGAAGCCCGCAAGGCGATTCAGACTGAGTTGGATGAACTTGCGGAGAAGCTACCCAACGCAAAGGGTGTGGTTATCGAAGGGCATTCCGGACGTACCATTCTGGACTGGGCGGATGCCCACAAGCCGGACCTGATCATCATGGCTTCGCATCGGCCGGGTATGCAGGATCTTCTTCTGGGTTCAACTGCGAACCATGTGGTCCGCCACGCCGCCTGCGCGGTTCACGTGGTGCGCTGATCGGGCACAAGATCGGCAGGGGCAAGGCGCCAGGCCTTGCCAAAGCCGCCATTCAACAAGGCCTCCGAAATCTTGAACCGAACAAAGCCGAAATCGGTGAAATCGACATAGAGCTTCGCTTTGGGTCGCAAGGCCAGATACCTTGTGCGCAGGCGGCTATGTTCTGTACTATCACGCGCAACGAAACCGGCCTCGGCGTGCAGGGTCAAACGTGGATGGGTCAGGGGATCACCTGTCCCTCCGGGCTCTCCGATCAGCAACGCGCAGGCCGGATTGGCGTGCAGGGCGCGCGTGTGATCCGCCAGCGTCGAGATCAGTGTCACCAACCCGCTGTCCGCATCCGTTGCCAGAGCGATACGCGATACCGAGGGCACCGCTTTGCCCGGTTGCAAGGTGGCAAGGGCCCCATAAGTTGTGTCTTCAATCAGGCCGCGAGCCAAACTGCGGGCCGTATCATCGACCGGACGAAAGGGGTTGGCTTTGGCCATGGCTGATGTGTCCCGGAATGTCTGCAACGGGCCAAACATAGCTGCTTCATCTGCCCGGTGCGAGGCCTTGTTGCCGGTTGTGCCCGGGCCTCGGTTTCGCCACAAATCCGGGTTAGGTGAAGGATATGCCAGTCGACAAGCCCAAGCTAGCAACAGATGCGATAATCCCCAAGGTATCGAGGCGCCAGAAACGCGCAGACGCGTTGCGCAAACGCGCTTTGTCTCCTGTTCGGATATTGATCATGGTTCTCATGCTGCCGTTGACGACCCTGAGTATTGTCGTGGCCGTTTACCTGCGCACATCCGACTTTGAACGTGAAGAGGCCCTGATCCATCTGATTGCCCTGGCTGGGTGTGATGCAGTTGAATCGGTTGTGCCGGGGCCGTTTCTGGTCGGAGGGCCAGGGTATCATCCCCGCAACGATCCCGATGGCGATGGGGTTGCCTGCGAAACCATCGCGCCCACCCCGGTTTCCGACACGGTTCCGCAACAGGCTGGCGCGCGCCCATCACGAACGGTTGGAACCGCCAAGTTTGTGCGGCCGTGATCGGCTGATTACTACGCCGGCGCTTGCATAATTTTGATCTGTCGCCAAAGTTGGGGCCATGACCCGTAATGAATTCAACGCCTTCTGCGCCAGCCTCAAAGCCACCAGCCATGTGGTGCAGTGGGGCAATGCGGATGTGTGGAAAGTGGGTGGCAAGGTCTTTGCGATCTGTGGTTGGAACGACGGCAAAGACGCCTTCATCTTCAAGGCCACCGATCTGGCGTTTGAGGTGCTGGGCGATGAGCCCGGCATCCGCCCAGCGCCTTATCTGGCATCGCGCGGGATGAAATGGTTGCAGGTCTATGAAGAACGCGGCATGAGCGATGCCTCATTGCGTGAGCATATCGTGACGTCCTATGATCTGGTCGTGGCCAAGCTGACCAAGAAGATGCGGGCCGAGCTGGGGGTTTAACCCTTCATCGCGTGCAGCAATTCCAGCAGTCGTTTGCGGTCGTCATCATCGGTGTAGTCACCGGTTGCCAACCGCTCGGCGATGCTCAGACGCAGGCGTTCCTGTTGGGTGCGCACCTCTTCCCCGGCTGTTTCGGCCAGGGTCTTCATGATCATCGCTACGGCCTGTTGCCGTTTGGTGGTGGGGTTGGCGATGTAGTCGACCAGACTCTGCTGGCCGGAATCGAGGATGTTTTCGGCCAGATCGCGCAGTTGCTCGCCATTGGGCAGCAGCGGGGCGGGGGCATTCTCGGGCGGCAGAATTTCCGGCACGCTGCGCGGGGTTTCGGCCAGAGCGTTTGCACCATCAACAAAGGCCTCGGTGATCATCCGGGTGATCTTGATCGCGCGCGGGTCCTTGAACAGGGCCGAGGCGATGGCCACACCGTAATCCGTATAGACCCACGGATTGACCCGCCGCCCGCCGCGCCCCTTGGGTTTTGAAATCACATTCTGTGATTGCAAATCGGCGACCTCGGTATCGGTCAGCTGAAAGCGATAGCCCTCGAACAGGTCCTTGTTGCGCGAGACCGCCTGATTGAAAGCGCTGACGGATTTTCCGTAGAACTGTGCCAGATCCTCGGCCAGCACCACACGGGTGCCGCGCACCCGGTGAATGGCGCTTTGGACCTCATGTGTGCTGGGCAGGGTGTTCGGGTTCGTCATGGCAACCGTCTGGAATCACAATTTGTGATTTCAAAAGTGAAGCAGCGGGCGCTGGGCTGCAACCTTGAAGTGTCAGCCGCCCGGATGCGGTCAGGCGTCTAGTTGAAAACGCCCACAAATCCCTCGTATCAATGCGAGATTTCGCGCTGTCGTGCTAGGGTGCGCGCGGCGAGGCCGCTTCGGCCCCGCCACATGGCAATTTCGCCAGACGAGGGAGGAAAGTGATGTTTGCGCGAATTACCCAATACAAAATGAAGCCCGGCACGCGTGAGGCGGCGACGGCGAAGATGAATGCATTGAAATCCGAAATCATGGGTATGCCCGGGATGCACTGCTTTACCAACGTGATGAACGAGGACGGTTCGGGCTATGTGATCTCAGTCGTCGAGAGCGAGGCAACCTCGAACGCAAACGCGCCCAAAGTGGCCGAACTGTGGGGCCATTTCGCCGAATTCATGGAAGGCCCGCCCTCACCGGTCGGATACGATGTGATTGCCCATTGGGATAAGGGGTAAAGGTTTGGGCGGGGATGGACCCGCCCTTTTCTTTGCAAAAGAAACTGCGCCAGTTCCTCGGCCAGCACCACACGGGTGCCGCGCACCCGGTGAATGGCGCTTTGGACCTCATGCGTACTGGGCAGAGTGTTCGGGTTCGTCATGGCAACCGTTTGGAATCACAATTTGTGATTTCAAACGTGGAGGAGGGTGGGGCGGGGTGCAAGGGTGGAGTGTGGAGCAAGTGTTATCTGTAGACACAAACACTCATAACTCTTTCTTTGGTATCGCCGCCGTAACGGGTGTTAGTTGGCAGCGCAATCCAGTCTCTACGCCGATAGCTCCAAAGATAAGGCCAATTTTCGCTGTCACATGCCACGCCATGTGGGGGCTGGTAACCGTCAGAGCGTTCCCGAATAGACTTGAACAACGAAGAACGGTCTATGACATGCAGCTCGGCAGCTTTCGCATATCTTGTCATTTGCCACCGCACTTGCAGATTCTGCAACGCGACCGGACCAATCACTATAATAATCGCGCCAACAACTATGGTCGGCACCTTTACTTTGCCCGGCACGATCGCGGCGGCTGTGGCAGCCAAAACCAGCAATATTAGGGTCAGGACTCATAGCCAATAGATGACGAGTGCTGCGAGGGCGATGGCTGACAGGAAGACCTTCGGGCACCTGTCGTAGCGGGTCGC
>NZ_JBQFZU010000037.1:0-33529 GCF_056542405.1 Ruegeria sp. AD11(2025)
GTCCCACCGTCTCACCGGTGCGTCCCAAGCGCCTCAGCAGCGCCGGTGAAGGGGGTTCTAAGTATAACCAGCACTAGCCGCAAGCAGAAAATCACATCCTGCGCAATTTTTTTGCCATTTTACTATTTTTTATTTATTTTCAATAATTTATGAGCACCTCCGGCAGGGCGATCTCTGCCAACACACCCCAAAGCCGGTGATCCACCACAAAGCCATGACCCGGCCGCGTCCACGCCCACTCTATATATAGTGAGTCCGCCTTCCGCACCCACAAGGCCAGCCCGACTCGGTTGCCCAAAATTCGGCCAGTTTTCCCGACTCGACTCGCATTTTAGACTTAGAAAGCCGCTCGGGTCCAAGCCCGGGGCTTGCGCATTGGCCCGGGATAAGATCACCTCGCCGCAAAGAAACGTTCGAACGCATTATGAGATGACACCCAAGCAGGTAGCCCCTTTCCCACGCATCCGAACAGTTGGTCTGGACGGTGTGCTGATTTCGTTTGGAGATACGATGTCGGAACCCTCCAATCGTGCCGCCCTCGCGTTCCGCAACGCTGTCGACTCTCTGAATTGGGATGGTGTGGCCGAGACATCGGCCTCGCTTGCTTCGGCCTATATCCGGTTTGATCCAATTCGATTGCCGCACTCCGAAATTCAGGCGCGCCTGGAACAGATTTTAGAGCGACAGAATTGGTATCAGGCATCGCTTCCGGCCGGGCGTCGTCTGTGGAAGGTGCCAACCGTTTATGGCGGCGAGCTTGCGCCGCAACTGGATGAGGTCGCCGCCGCGGCGGGGCTGTCATCCGTCGAAGCCATCAAACGCCTTGGCAACACCTGCGTGCGAGTGCTGACCATAGGCTTCGCGCCTGGTCAGCCCTATCTCGGCCCGCTGGGACCGGAGTTCAACATTCCGCGCCTCAAGGAGCTGACGCCGATGGTACCCGAGGGCGCCCTAGTGCTGGCGATTTCCCAGTTTGTGCTGTTTTCGGGGCCGACCCCCACCGGATGGCGGCATGTAGGTCAGACCGCGTTCCGGTGTTTCCGCCCCGAAGCCGAGCAGAGCTTTGCACTGCGCCCCGGGGATGAGATGCAGTTTATTCCGGTTAGCCCGGACGAACTGGAGGCCATCCGCGCGACCCGCGATAGCGCGGGCGGCGCGTCCTGCACGGAGATCCCCGCATGAGTCTGCTTGTGCATCAGATCGGACCCGCCTGCACAGTGCAGGATCAGGGGCGCACGGGATATCTGGATCAGGGTCTGTCACGGTCTGGCGCGGCGGATCAGTTGGCCCTTCATGAAGGCGCAGCGCTGTTGGGCCAAAGCCCAGATAGCGCTGCATTGGAAATGGCAGGCAAGGGCGGATCGTTCGAGGCCACCGAGCCAGTCAACATTGCCCTGTCCGGTGCGTCGATGCAGGCGAATATCGATGGTACGCCGATCGCCTGGAATGCCTCTTATGCTTTGCAGGCCGGGCAGAAGCTGACCATCGGTGCGGTCACACAAGGAACATATGGCTATCTGCACGTTGGAGGCGGGATTGATGCGCCCCAGTTTCTGGGGTCGCGCTCTGCCCATTTGACCGCGAAGGTCGGGCGCGCAGTGCAGATGGGTGACATGTTGCCGGCAGGTCCGCATGCGGGCAGCGCTGGAATGAAGCTGCGTCCGGAGGATCGGTTCGCCGGTGGCACTCTGCGTGTAGTTGCAAGCTTTCAAACCCCCTTGTTCGAGCAGAGCACGCTGAACCGTTTTGCCCGGACAGCGTTTCGGCGCGGGGCACGGGCGAACCGGATGGGTATGCAACTAAACAGCGATGGCGAGGGTTTCGCTGCCCAAGGTCAGCTGAACATATTGTCCGAGGTGATCACCCCCGGTGACATCCAGATGACTGGCACCGGCAACCCCTTTATCCTTCTGCCCGAATGTCAGACCACCGGAGGCTATCCCCGGATTGCCACCGTTCTGCCCTGTGACCTGCCCCGTGCGGCGCAGACCCCTCCGGGAGGGCAGGTCCGGTTCCAATTCGTGACGATGGAGGAAGCTGTCGCCCTGCATGCAACCTATCTTTCCGATCTGTCACGATTGCGGACACGGGTCGAACCTCTGGTCCTTAACCCACATGACATACCGGATCTGTTGTCCTACCAATTGATCGGCGGAATGGTCTCTGCCACCGAGTAAGGAGTGTTGCCGATGCCCAGCGTCGATCTGAATGCAGATATGGGAGAAAGCTTTGGCCCATGGAAAATGGGCGATGATGACAGCCTGCTGAAGATCATCACATCGGCCAATATAGCCTGCGGCTTTCACGCGGGCGATCCGGATGTGATGGCAAAGACGATGACTCTGGCGGCCCGGAACGGAGTGGGCATCGGTGCGCATCCCGGCTTTCCCGACCTGCAGGGGTTTGGTCGCCGCAACATGAAGGTGCCCCATGACAGCTTGCGCAATCTGGTGCGTTATCAACTGGGCGCGGCGATGGGGATGGCCAAGGCAGTTGGCACCAAAGTCCGACACCTGAAACTGCACGGAGCGCTGGCCAATATGTGCTCGGTCGATATCGACATGGCGCGGGCTTGTTATCTGGGCGCGCTGGACGTGGACCCGGATATCATCATCATGGTTTTAGCCGTCACCAAACAAGAAGAGGCTGTGCGTGAGATTGGCTGCAAATGGGTCGGCGAGATTTTTGCCGACCGCGCCTATAATGATGACGGCACTCTGGTGGATCGCAGCCTGCCCGGCGCGGTTATCCATGACCCGGAGCTTGCCGGGCCGCGCATCCTGAACATGGTCCGCGAAGGCGCCATCATCACCGAATCCGGCAAACTGCTTGAAACCTCGATCGATACGATCTGCCTGCATGGCGATGGACCTACCGCAGTGCAAATCGCTCGGTCCGTGCGCGAGAACCTGATCGCAGGCGGTGTCGAGGTGACAAAATTCACCCGATGACCATGCGGTCGTAAGACCATCGCCCCACCTTCTTACTGTTGCCCGCTTGGACTTCTGACCCTAGCATGACCGCAAGTGCATGTTCTGATTATTGGAAATCCAAGCAAGGCCACGCCCGACTGCCACCGGGTATGCGCAAGGAGGTTTATCAATGTCTTTCGATTTGATGTCGTATCAGCCCCGCGGGGACAAGAAGAACTCGGACTTCTTCAACGAGTACCTGCCGATGATCTACGAACGGCGTACCAGCTCGGGCGTGGCCGATCAGGTTGGGCCGATGCGGGCAATAGTCCTGCAGGTGGAAACCACCGCGCTGTTCGATACGCTGATTGAGCTGTATGTGATGACCCCATATCGCCACACGGCCACATATATGGGGCAGACCCACAAGTTCTCAATCCTGCATTCGCATCCCGATTACCCGGCCATGATCGTGATGGCCCCGCTGAACCCCAGCTTTGAGGACTTCATCCCACGCATCAACCGGATGTACCCGCTGGCGCGTAACACACCACAAACCCGATACGTCGGAGAAATCTATGGTGCGACCGACCTGAAAACGCTCAGCAAGACGCTCGAAGATCAAAACATCCGCTTTGAGTACAAAGGCGATACCGAGAACCCATTCTACACGCAGGATGGGTTCTGCTTCACCACCCCGTCCGATTTTACCTGCAACCGGGTGGGTTATTCCACGCTGGACTTCAATGACCCGGACGGTTTGGGGCTGGGGGACCGCGTGCTGCTGAGCAATGCGGAACGGGCACAACTGGATCAGGCCGCCGCGTTTGGGGCGGACAGCAAAATCTCTCCTTTGATGCTGGGGATCGATCACCTCGCCACCCGCATTCTGGCCGGTGAGCGTGAGGACGCGATCCTCGAGTTCCTGACCATGGTGCCCTATTATTTCTGGGGGGCGTACAACATCTTCGACATGAACTCGTCGACCAATGTGAACCGGAATGCCAATGTGGATGATGACAAGAAGTCACCCGCCAAGGTCTTCACGGCGAACAACACGCCTTCCTTCGTCAATTCCTTTGAACAGTTGCCCATGCCAACCGAGGATTTTGTCCGCAATTTTGGTCGCCGCCTGCATCACATGGCGGTTGAGATTCAGGATGGTGATCACAACGCCGGGGAAAAGAATGTCGATTTCGTTGTCAATACGCTCAAGGACAAGGGCGTGCCGTTCCTGGCGCATGTGGTGGGTGAATGCAAAGACGACCCTAACCTGAAACAGATTTTCTCGAAACACTCAAAAAACACTCTGCTGATCACCGAGTATATCGAGCGCTGCCATCACTATGACGGGTTCTTTACAAAGGACAACGTGGCCGCTCTGACCGCAGCTGCCGGGCAGGATGAGCAATATCAGCACGGCCACGTGTTCGACTAAGGCGTTCTGACAAAAAAAGAGGCTGCGAGTATCCTCGCAGCCAGACCCATTCAGGAGAGTATATGTCGGATCTTATGACGGCCCGATCATGAAACATGTGACATTCCGGGCCTGAAGCCTGCGGCAGGCCAGATCAGCCTGTTCGCGGGTCATGCCCTGAAATGTCGCCTCGAACCCGCGCGAGCTTTGGTTCACCTTGCGCAGGGTTCCTTCCAGAGTGGTCATTTCCGACAGGGCGGTTTTCAGCAAAACCTTTTCCGCCTCGTATCGGGTGGTATAGCGGCCCACATTGACGCCCCACAAATGCCCGCCGGATGTAGACAGCCGGGTCACAATTTCCTGTTCGGGCTCGGGCTGCACGTTCGGGTCGGTCGATGCCAGAACCAGTTTTTCCGGACGTGCGGCTGGCCGCGTTGTGTCGTCGGTTGCAGCCTGAACATCCGCAGCCGCAATGGCTGCGGCGATACCGTCCTGAATGCGCGCACCGTTCTTGGCAGCGGTCGCGGCAACGGTGCCAGCCACCTGTACGGCAGCACCTGGCCCCGGACGTAGCACCGGCCGCAGGCTGGTTTTCGGTGCTCCGGTCAGAGCCGCGACAGTCGCGTCCAACCCGACATTCCCGGCATAGGCCGGACGGGCCGGTTTGCGGATCGGTGCCCGCGACGGTGCGCGGCGGAAACCCATGTCCAGCAGCTCGGCCACTTTGGCATTGCGCGATGCGCCGGATTTACCGCCGAACACGGTGGCGATGATCCGTTCATCTTTGCGCTTGGCCGAAGCCACAAGGTTGAAGCCCGCAGCCCGGGTGTAACCGGTTTTGATCCCATCCGCGCCTTTATAGGCGGCCAGCAGGCGACGGTTCGTGTTCGGAACCGTCTTGATCCCGGCATTGGTCGATTGCCGCGAGAACAGGTTGTAGTACTGCGGGTAATCATACAGCAGGTGACGGCCCAGTGTGGTCATGTCCCGTGCGGTGGACAGGTGACCCGATTCTGTCAAACCATGCGCGTTCTTGAACGTAGTGCGGCTCATCCCCATGGCCTTGGCGGTGCGGGTCATGCGGCGAGCAAAGGCGGCTTCGGACCCGCTGATGGCGATACCGATGGCGGTGGCGGCATCATTGGCCGACTTCACTGCGGCAGCGCGAATCAGATAGCGGAAGGCAATCTTCTGCCCTGTGCGCAAACCCAGTTTCGATGGCGGCTCGGACGCGGCTTTCGTGGTGATACGCACCGGTGTGTCCAGCGTGATTTCCCCGTTCCGCACCGCTTCGAACGCGATGTAGAGCGTCATCATCTTGGTCAGCGAAGCCGGATGCAACCGTGTGTCGGCGTTGCGCGAGTGCAGCACCTCTCCGGTTCGTGCATCAATCACCATTGCCGCATAGGGCGCGGCCACCCCTTGCAACGGCGCAAAGGAGAGCAGCCACAAGAATGCTATAAGGAATAAGCCCATTCGGGCCGGAACTGTCCGCCGAACCTGCACGATCTTTGCCTCTGTCTACCTCGGGCCGCCGGGTTTTCCCGGTCAGCTTGTAATTATTTTATTGCTTTAAAGGCTAACACAGGGACCCAATGAAATAAACCAAAAGCTCATCAAATCGCTGTTTGGTTACCCTTTGGATGACATACAACATATGGCCATGCACGTCCCCTGCCCCACCACATCCATGAATGTGACCGGAAAATGCCGCCGCTCTGCGTCGAATTTTCGAAACTGAGACCATTCGGCAACATCAGCCGAGCCGCTGAACAAGGTCCGAGAGCTGGCCCAGGTCCTGCAACTCGCGGTACCGGGGGTTCTCGGCTGGCGTTTCGGCCTGCTCGACCTCCCAGACCAGCCCGTACGGCACATACACGCCCCAGCATCCCGCCTGAATCGGGGCCACCACATCGGATCGCATTGAATTGCCGACCATCATGGCCGACGCAGGTCCGCCCTCGTACTGGTTAAAAATCTGCAGATAGGTCTGTGGTGTCTTCTCAGAGACGATTTCAACCCCGTCGAACAGCTCTCCCAATCCGGACTGCGCCAGTTTCCGCTCCTGGTCGATCAGGTCGCCCTTGGTGATCAGCACCACCTGATGAGTCGCCGCCGCGCTCTCGATCGCCTCACGTGCATGGGGCAGCAGCTCGATCGGATGGGCCAGCATCTCTTGCCCGGCTTCGACCAGTTGGCGGATTACCGAGGCCGGAACCCGATCATTCGTCACCTCGACCGCGGTTTCGATCATCGACAGGGTAAAGCCTTTGATTCCGTACCCGTAGTGACGGATGTTGCGCTTTTCAGCCGCCAGCAGGCGCTCCAACAGATGATCCTTCTCGGCATGATCGGCCAGCAAATCGGTGAAATGAGCCTGTGTGAGCTGAAAAAAACGCTCGTTGTGCCACAAAGTATCATCCGCATCGAAGCCGATTGTGGTAAGGTTTTGACCCATGTCGAATACGTCCTGCTGGCTCTTTTCTCTGGCAAGTACGACGTTATATAAGCGCACAGATAAACCGAAGCCTGAATCGGACAGTAGAACGCAATGCTTGAACACCAATGGATCATGTCTGACAAACCGGACGACGACGACCCAGACTCGTCAGTCCTGGTGCAGACGCGCCCAAAGACCAAGCGCCCGCCACTGTACAAGGTTCTGCTGCTGAATGACGACTACACCCCAATGGAGTTCGTGGTGCATGTACTGGAGCGCTTCTTCAGCATGACCCACGCACAAGCGTTCGAGATCATGTTGACCGTCCACAAAAAAGGCGTCGCGGTCGTGGGTGTGTTCAGCCACGAGATCGCCGAGACCAAAGTAGGTCAGGTCATGGATTTTGCCCGTCGGCATCAGCACCCTCTGCAATGCACCATGGAGCGGGAAGAGTAAGCCCGCGCTGCTCTTTCGAAGTCGTTCATGTCTCCTCGTCTCGATCTCGCCCTGCATAGCGGCCTTTCGCTGTCGCAACCGCTGACGGTGCTTGGACCGACCGCAAGCAGTGACCTGTCTGCCTTGCCCCGCGAGACGCAGGTGGTGCAGCCGTTCAAGCCGTTTCATGATCACTTTGCCAACCAGGGGTTCTCGGTCATTCCTGAAACGGATGAGCCCTGTCGGGACGCCATTGTGATCCTGCCCCGTGCCAAGGCGCTGGCCCGCTCGAAGGTGTATCAAGCGTGCTGTCGCGCCACTGGAGTCGTCGTCGTGGACGGCGCCAAGACCGATGGCGTCGACAGCCTGCTGAAAGACATCCGAAAACGCGTCGTGGTCGAGGGGCCGATCTCCAAGGCCCATGGCAAGATTTTCTGGTTCCAGTCGGATCGCCAGACTTTTGCGGATTGGGCCGCGCCCGAGCATCAGACCGCAGACGGCTTTCAGACCGCGCCGGGGGTGTTCTCGGCGGACGGCATCGATCCGGCTTCGGCCCTGTTGCGGGCGGCGCTGCCCGAAAAGCCGGGCGCTCGGGTCGCTGACCTTGGTGCGGGTTGGGGATATCTGTCCGCCGGGCTTCTGCAGGCTCCGGGCCTGAAGGCCCTGCATCTGGTCGAGGCCGACCGCACCGCGCTTACCTGCGCCCGCACCAATGTAGCTGACCCACGCGCGCAGTTTCACTGGGCCGATGCGGTGACCTGGCTTGCACCCGAACCCATCGACGCAGTGGTGATGAACCCGCCGTTCCACACCGGCCGCAGCGCCGAACCGGAGCTGGGGCAAGGCTTCATCCGGTCGTCCGCCAGGAACCTGACCCGCACCGGTGCACTGTGGATGGTTGCCAACCGTCACCTGCCCTATGAAACCACTCTGACCGACGTTTTTATCCATGTCGAAGAAGTAACCGGCGACAATCGGTTCAAGGTCTTTCATGCCTCTCGCCCTCGGCGGTGATCCCGGCTAACCTGCGCCGCAACTCAGGAGTTTACGCATGTCCTTTTCCATAGCTGGCAAAACTGCAATCGTGACCGGCGGGGCCAACGGCGTCGGTCTGGCCATCGGGCGTCACTTTGCTGATGCAGGTGCCAATGTGATGTTTGCCGACATGGACGAGAAACGGCTGACCGAGGAGCTGGGGGAACAGGCCGACGACAGTAATATCCGTTTCTTCGCCGGGGACCTGCGGGAAAAGCTGACCATCGCCAACCTTCTGTCCGCCACCATCGACGCGTTCGATCAGGTGGACATTCTGATCAACGGCGCGCGGCAGGTGATCCCCTCCGATCCGCTGGATACCGAAGATGACTCGGTGCGTACCCTGCTAAACCAGAACCTGATGCCTGCCCTGCGGCTGAGCCAGCTAGTCGCCAAACGGATGATCAAACAAGCCGATGACGAGGACGAAAACCCGGCCAGGTCGATCATCAACCTGTCCTCGATTGCCGCCCGGCGCACGCACCCTGATCTGATGGCCTATTCCGTGTCGACTGCCGCACTGGACCAGTTGACCCGCTCACTGGCAGTGGCGCTGGCCCCGAACCGTATCCGGGTGAACTCGATCGCTCTGGGCTCGGTGATGAGTGCCTCGCTGCAATCCACCCTGAAAGAGAACCGCGACTTCCGCGACGACATCGAGAAACACACCCCTCTGGCCCGGATCGCCGCGCCTACCGAGTTGACCGAGACGGCACAGTTTCTAGCCTCGGACGCCGCCGGGTTCATCACCGGGCAAATCCTGACCATTGACGGCGGCCGCACCCTGCTGGATCCCGTCGCAGCCCCGGCCCACTAATCCCCATGTTCGACACTGAAAAATCAACCGCCTCTGCTTGGTTCCGCGATTTGCGCGACCGGATCGTCACCGCATTCGAAGCCCTGGAAGACAGTCACGACAGCGGGCCATTCTCGGATGGGAAGCCCGGCCGGTTCGAGGTCAAGGAAACCACACGCCAATCCGAGGACGGTTCGGACGCGGGTGGCGGGTTGATGTCTGTGATGCGCGGTGGCCGCGTTTTCGAAAAGGTTGGCGTCAACATCTCGACCGTCTACGGCACGCTGGGTGAGCGGGCGCAGCAAGCCATGGCCGCCCGCAAGGGCATTCCCGGCATGGTCGATGATCCACGTTTCTGGGCCTCTGGCATTTCGCTGGTCGCACACATGCAGAACCCGCATGTCCCGGCCGTGCATATGAATACCCGTATGTTCTGGACGCCACACGCATGGTGGTTCGGAGGCGGATCGGACCTGAACCCCTGTATCGAATATGATGAAGACACCGTTCATTTCCACGCCACGCAGAAGGCGCACCTGGACCCGCACGGACCGGGGCACTATCCGCGCCTCAAGGAATGGGCGGACGAATACTTCTATATCCCACACCGGAAACGCGCCCGAGGCGTGGGCGGCATCTTCATGGATGACTACTGCACCGGTGACTGGGCGGCAGATTTTGCGCTGACACAGGATATTGGCCGGGCCTTTTTACCTGCCTTCCTGCCTCTGGTCGAAAAGCGCCGCGTGCAGGGCTTTGACGATGACGATAAAAACACCCAACTGGTGCATCGCGGCCTCTATGCCGAATACAATCTGGTTTACGACCGGGGCACCAAGTTTGGGCTGGAAACCGGCCACGACCCGGACGCAGTGCTGATGAGCCTGCCCCCATTGGCCAAGTGGGTCTGATTTTGGTCAGAAGTCGAAATCCATGATGTTGTCAAAGCAATGGCTCTGTGCTCCGGATGCCGACATATTCTCACCCACGCGGCTGACCGTGATAGAATAGCTTTTCGAGGTGTCGCCGCCTTCGGGCGGCGCCAGCGAAAACTGCACTGTACGCGTCTGCTTGTCATAGGCTTTGGCGACGTAAATGCGCTGGGTCGTCGGCAGGCCGAGGGTGCGGATGGCGAAATCTCCAATACCGCACCAATAGGCGATTGCCGCTGACGAGCCATGGGTGGCCACCTGGTAATTACCATTGTCCAACTGCGTGACCGTTGCGCGATATCCGGGCCTGATTGCAAAGCCAACTCCGACGGCTTGCGCCAGTGTTGGCAGCAAAAGAAGAACAACTGTGCCTGAAACTCTGAAAAACCGCATAGCAACAAATCCTTGGCCTGAAACACATTCGGACATTACCATAAATCATAGGAGGCACGGCTTGTGAGTAAAGCCCGGGCTCATCGGGCGCTCAGCCGACCGCCAACATCCTGCGGCGCCAGGGCAACCGTCTTGATCACCGCATAGCAGGGCTTGCCGGGCTCCAGCCCCAGCGCCTCGACCGAGCGGCGGGTGACGCGGGCCAGTACCGGTCCTGCCGGGGTTTGGACCGACACAATGGCTCCCGGCCCTTCACCCGCGCGGATCGTATCGACTGTTCCTGCCAGCATGTTCAAGGCCGAGAGTCCCTCGGGCCGCTTGCTGGACAGGATCACCTCCTGAGCCGGAATACGGATGCGCAGTTCTTCCCCCACCTGATGCGGAATGCGCGGCAGGAACAGGCGCGCGCCGCCAGCATCCAATTCAGTCAGCCCGTCGGCGTGATGGTCCCGCACCCGAACCTTAAGCACCGCGCCCACAGCACGTACCCCGGCCGGGGCGATCGACGGATCGGCCATCACCTCGGACGCCGGGCCGTGTCGCACCGCCTTGCCGTCCTGAAGCGCAACCACGGAAGTCGCCAGCCGCGCGACCTCGGCCGCGGAATGTGTGACATAGAGAATCGGCACCGAGACCTCATCCCGCAGCCGTTCGAAATAAGGCAGGATCTCAGCCTTGCGTTCGTCGTCCAACGCGGCCAGAGGTTCATCGGCCAGGATCAGCCGTGGACTGGCCAGCAATGCTCGTCCAATCGCCACGCGCTGCTTTTCACCGCCTGACAGGCCAGCAGGACGGCGGTCCAGCAAATGTCCTATGCCCAGCATCTCGATCACTTTGTCCGGGTCCTCGCGGCGCGCTCGTTTCGGCGCAAACCAGCGGCCATAGGACAGGTTCTGCCGCACGGTCAGATGCGGGAACAGACGGCCTTCCTGAAAGATATAACCCAACCGCCTGCGATGCGGCGGCAGCCAGAGGTTCTTCTCGGTATCGAAAAGCTCCCACCCGTCTACAGCGATCCGCCCGGCCTTGGGGCGCAGCAAACCGGCCACGGCATTGACCACTGTGGTCTTGCCCGACCCGGAGCGCCCAAACAGAACGGTCACGCCCGAGGGCGCGTCAAAGCTGAGATCCAGCGTTAGGTCGGGCAGATCGTGCTGCAGGCGGACAGACAGACTCATGACCCGGACACCCGGGCAGCGGCGCGACGACCGACATATTCCGACAGTAGCAACGCCCCCATGGCGATGATGATCGACACCACCACCAGCCGCGTCGCCGCGCCCCCGCCCCCCGGCACTTGCAAAAAGGCATAGACTGCCGACGGCAGGGTTTGGGTCTGGCCCGGGATGTTGGAAACAAAGGTTATCGTGGCCCCGAACTCTCCCATCGCTTTGGCAAAGGCAAGAATGGCACCAGCGATCACACCGGGCAGAATCATTGGCAGGGTGACTGTGGCAAAGACGAAGGGGCGCGACGCGCCCAGTGTCGCCCCAGCCTGCTCCAACTTGGGGTCCACCGCCTCGATCGACAGGCGGATGGCCCGCACCATCAACGGAAAGGCCATGATCCCTGCGGCCAGCGCCGCGCCGGTCCAGCGAAAGGCCACGACGATGCCAAACTCGGCCAGCAGCTTGCCCAACGGCCCCTGGATGCCGAAGGTCAGCAATAGCAGATATCCGGTCACCACCGGTGGCAGGATCAGTGGCAGATGCACCAACCCGTTCAGCAACTGACGGCCGGGAAACCGCCAGCGCGCCAGCGCGTAGGCCACAAAAATGCCAAAAGGCAAGGTCACCAGCGTAGCCCAAAAGGAAACGCGCAATGACAGTCTGAGCGCTTCAAGCTCTGCTGGCCCCAACCACCCCATGTGTCAGCGATCCGGTAGGGCAAAGCCCTGTGTGATGAAAACTTCCTGGGCGGCGTCCGATTGCAGGTGATCCAGAAACGCCCGAGCTGCGGTTGTGCCAGACGCGGTCACCGCTGCCGGATAGATAACCGGCGGGTGCAGATCGGGCGGGAACGAGGCCACAACCTGAACCCGGTCTTCGACTTGCGCATCCGACTGGTAGACAATCCCCAACGGCGCGGCCCCTGACGCAACCAGCGCGAGCGCCGCGCGAACGTTGTCGGTCTGTGCGATCCGGGTCTGCACATCCTCCCACAACCCCAGGTTCTGCAGCGCCGCCTTGCCGTAAATTCCCGCTGGCACCGCATCGACTAGCGCCATCGCCAGATGCCCGTTCCCAAGCCTCGCAGGCAGATCGACATCCGGCTGCATCCGGCCGATCTGATCCTGACCTGCACCGCCAATCAGAACCAACCCATTACCCAGCAAATCCACCCGCGAGTCCGCGTCGATCAATTCCTGGTTCTGCAGAACATCCATCCAATCCACATTCGCCGAAATGAACAGATGCGCAGGTGCGCCCAGTTGAATCTGCCGCGCCAATACGGACGAGGCTGCATAGGACACCGTGACCTCATGCCCGGTTTGCTGTTCGAAAACCGGCGCGATCTCGTCCAAGGCATTTTTCAGGCTGGCGGCGGCAAAAACCAAAACCTCCGCCGCTCCGGCCCTTATCGGGGCCAGCGTCAATGTGCCCAACACCAAGGCTGCGATTGCACATCGGCGGGCAAGGGAAAGGATCATGTGCTCTCCCGTCTGGAAGGTTTCAGTTCCTTCGGGAATATCTGAGGGCGCATATGGCACGCAAGCGCCTTTCCCTGGACCGAGGGCGCAGCCTGCCGAAAATGAACAAAATAAACGTGGAGCAATATCAAAGGAACTCGCCTGACCGGGCCGTACATCAAAGAAATTGTGCCAGACCCTCTTGCGCCCGCGCTCTGGCTTGGCTACATGCACCGTCACGGGTGATTAGCTCAGTTGGTAGAGCGCTTCGTTTACACCGAAGATGTCGGGAGTTCGAGTCTCTCATCACCCACCATTTCATCTCCAAATCGCGCAAATGACACGGGCCCGGCGTAATTTGAACCCGACGCTTGCAACCGATTGCAAGTTTTGACCGTTGGCGCGTAGTATTTCATCATGAATTCGCTTGTTAGCCTTCCCCAGTTCCGCGGGCGCCAGTCATGAGTGTCACCCTCAAAGATGTCGCCGCACTGGCCGGCGTGTCCCGCTCGGCCGTTTCACGCACCTTTACCGAGGGCGCTTCGGTGTCGGCCAAGACCCGCAGCAAGGTTGAAAAAGCCGCCAAGGAACTGGGCTACAGTCCCAACGCGCTGGCGTCGTCGCTGACCACGGGACGGACCAAGCTGATCGGGTTGATCTCCAACAACTTCCACAACCCGATCTTCCTTGAGGTATTCGACCAGTTCACCCGCGCCCTGCAGGAACGTGGGCTGCGGCCGCTGATCGTGAATCTGACGGACGAGACCGAACCGGCCAATTCGGTGCGAATGTTGCGGCAATACTCGGTAGATGCCGCCATCGTCGCCTCATCGACTTTGCCACCCAGTTTTGCAAAGGCGTTTCATGACGCGGGCGTTCCGGTGGTACATACATTCGGCCGCTCGGCCACATCGCCAGAAGTTCACGTCGTGGGAATCGACAACGTGGAATGCGGGCGGATGGCAGCGCGTGAACTTCTGGCGCGCGGCTACCGGCGCGTGGGATATCTGGGCGGGCCGAAGGATGCAACATCGGCCATGGACCGGTATCGCGGCTTCATGGAGGAGTTAGAAAAACGCCCCGACATTGAGGTGTCGCATTCCTTCGCTGGGGCCTATTCCTTTGACGCAGGGCGTGCCGAGATGCTGAGATTGCTGGCTGGCACCCCCGCCGAAGGCTATTTCTGCGGTGACGACATCCTGTCCATCGGCGCCCTGTCGGCCCTGCGGGATCACGGGCTGAAACCGGGCACGGATATCGGCATCATCGGCCTCAACGATATGGAAATGTCGCGGTGGGAGAGCGTAGACCTCACTACAATTCACCAGCCGATCAAGCAGATCATCACCTCGTCCGTGGATCTGGTCGAGGAAATGCTGAAGGACCCCAAACGCTACCCCGAGGCGCGGATTTTCCCTTGCCGGGTGATTGAGCGGGGCACGCTGCGGCCCCGCCCCTGATCACTGGAACATCGGCGGGCGCGCGTCTTTCCAGGCGCCGTCCTCTTTGCCCGATGCCACGGCCGCGTGCACAGCGGCAATCGAGCGAACCCCGTCTGACGCGCCCGGCAGGCCGTCGCGGGTCTCGCCCCGGATCGCATCGGCCAGGTCGCAATAGATATTGGCGACCGCCAGCGGAAACCCTTCGGGATGCGCGATGGCCACGCGGGACAGGCGCTGCGCTTCATCATGCAGGCCGCCCTCACCCTTTTCGATGATCTGGGTGCGCCCGCCAACAGGGGTATAGATCAATTGGTTGGGTTGTTCCGAAGTCCAGCGCAGACCGCCGGTTTCACCGAACACCTGAATGTCGAACCCGTGTTGCCGCCCGATGGCCACGGATGAGGTCCATAGGCGGCCGACAGCGCCACCCTCCATCCGGAAGTTGATCATTGCGTCGTCTTCCAGTTCGCGGCTGGAAATGGTCGAAGCCATGTCGGCGGACAGTGTCTTCACCTCATCATCGCAGATGAAGCTGGCCATGTGCAGCGCGTGGATGCCGCAATCAGCGAATTGCCCCGAAACCCCCGCCATCGCTGGATCATAGCGCCAGCGCACACGCGGGTTGTCGGCATCGGTGGCATCGCCATGGTGGCCGTGACTGAAATTGGTGACGACCAGACGCACCTTGCCAATGTCGCCTGCCCGCACCATCGCACGGGCCTGCCGCACCATCGGATAGGCGGAATAGCAGTAATTCACCGCACAGATCTTGCCCGACGCCTCGGTCACGCGGACAATCTCCTCACCCTCTTCCACGGTCATGGTCATCGGCTTTTCGCACAGTACGTTGAACCCGGCCTCAAGGAACGCTTTGGCGATCTCGAAATGGGTGGAGTTTGGCGTGGCAATCGTCACCAGATCGATCCGGTCGGCGCGGCCCTTTTCGCCAGCCAGCATCTCTTGCCAATCGCCATAGGCGCGGTCGGCGGCCACGCCCAGCCGCTGCGCATATTCCCGGCCTACGTCGGGGCGGTGATCCAGCGCACCGGCTGCGAACTCGAACATGCCGTCCGCCTGAGCCCCCAGACGGTGTGCAGGCCCAATCTGGCTTCCTTCGCCACCACCAATCATGCCCCATTTCAGCTTTGCCATGGTATTTGTCTCTCTTAAGTGTTTTGCCGTTCGCGATCAGAAATCGCGGATGTTTTGCCATTGCCGTTGCCGGGAGGACGCCAGCGCCGCGGCGACGACAAGGTTAACCTCGTGCCCGTCGTGGAAGGTGGGCCAGATGGGCTGCCCGGTATGGATCGCCTGCAGGAAATCCTTGGCCTCAATGATGATCTGGTCCTGATAGCCGGTCCCGTGGCCCGGACCCTGACAGAAGGGTTCGTAGTCCGGATGCGCCGGACCGGTCAGGATCTTGGTGAAGCCGCGCTGCGCCTCGGGGCCTTCGCGGCGATAGAACCACAGAGCGTTCTGGTCCTCCTGATCAAAACGCAGAGCGCCCTTGGTGCCAGAAATCTCATAGGCGTAGCCCATCTTGCGGCCTGTCGCGACGCGGCTGACATAGATATTGCCCATCGCACCATTTTCGAACCGGCACATGATCTGCGCGTGATCATCATTGTCCACCATGCCGCCGGGGCGGGAGTGGTGAACGGTCTCGACCTCGGCCATAACCTCGGCAATCGGCCCCATCAGCGCCAGCGCGCCATTGATCATGTGCGGCGCCAGATCGCCCATCGTTCCGTTTGCCATGCCGGTTGTGCGCCAGGTGGCCGGGGCCTCGGGGTCGGCATAAAAATCTTCAGTATGCTCGCCGCGGAACCAGGTGATGTCTCCCAGCTCACCCTCTGCAATCAGTTTTCGCGCGTATTGCGTGGCGGGGGTGCGGGCATAATTGAAGCCGACCATGTTGGTGACACCGGCCGCCTCGGCGGCCGCTACCATGGCTGCTCCATCCTGCATCGACGCGCCAAGCGGCTTTTCGCACAGCACCGGCTTGCCCAAGGCAAAGGACGCTTCGGCGATCTGGCGGTGGGTGTTCTGGGGTGAGGCGATCACTACAGCCTCGACCGCCGGGTCGTTGACCAGCACCCGCCAGTCCTCGGTCGCGCGGCGGAATCCGTACGCCGCCCGATACCGTTCGGCGCTTTCGGGGCTTGAGGCGCAGATCATCTCAAGACGCGGGCGAAGTGCCGTGTTGAACACTGCACCCACCGCCGACATGGCAACGGAATGGGCCTTGCCCATATAGCCACCGCCAACAATTCCAATTCCGATTTCAGGCATCTGTCGCGGCTCCGAACATATCATTTGCAACCGGTTGCAAAATGAGTATCGTGTGAATCGATTCAACGCAAGGTCCAAACTTTGCCGACCCCAGCTTGCCGGAGGAATATGACGTGAGCGCTTTGATAGACGGTATCAAAGGAAACCGGTTCGCCGTGTTGGGGCGTGCGGGCATGGACATGTTCGCCGATCCCATTGGCGTCAAAAGCGAAGATGCTGATACGTTCCACGCCGATCTGGGCGGATCGTCGGCCAATATCTGTGCAGGTCTGGTCAAGTTGGGTAGTCAGGCGTCGCTGGTCACCTCGGTCTCGGATGATGCCATTGGGCGATTCTGCCTGAATCGCCTGCGCCACTATGGCGTCGACACGTCCAATATCCGTGTCGTTGGCGGTGAATACCGCATGTCGCTGGCCGTTTATGAAAGCCGGATCGAGAATTTCCAGAACGTCATCTATCGCAATGGGGCCGTCGATTTTCAGGTCACTGAAGAGGACATGGACAAGGTCGACTATTCCGCCTTCTCCGCCGTGATCTCGGCGGGCACTGTCTTTGCAGCAGAACCCTCGCGCAGCGCCACCTTCCGCGCTTTCGAAAACGCCCGCGCAGCCGGGTTGCCCGTAATTTTCGACATTGATTACCGCCCCTATAGCTGGCCCTCGCCCGAGGTGGCCGCCGACGTCCTGTCGCTCGCCGGAGAGGCCAGTGACCTGATCGTCGGCAATGACGAAGAGTTCGGTTTCATGGCCGGGGGTATCGAAAAGGGTTTCGCCAAGGCCAAGGAACTGGCGGAAAAACCGGGCCGAATCGTCATCTATAAGAAAGGTGAACAGGGCGCGGTGACGCTGGCGGACGGTCAGGAGATCCGCACCGGTATCTACCCTGTCACCGCCGTCAAACCCAACGGCGCGGGCGACAGTTTCATGGCCGGCCTGCTGGCGTCAATCGCGGCGGGGCATTCGCTGAAAGACTCGGTCATGCGCGGGTCGGCCTGTGCCTCGATCGTTGTATCACAACCCGGTTGCGCCCAGGCGATGCCAACAACGCAGCAACTGGACGCATTCCTCGCCACCCACCCCGGCCCGACCACATAGGAGGCTCCCATGCATATCGCGCCCTATGACAATCAGAACAAACCCATCGTCGACGCCGACGACCCGACGGTGCCGCTGAACTATTTCAACATCGTCAAACTGAAAAAGGGTGAGGCGTTCGAATATCAGGTGCCGGGGTATGAAACCTGCATCGCCCCTGCCACCGGCAGCGTGGATGTAGACGTCGAAGGCATGCAGTTCCCCAAGCTCGGCAACCGGGGCGAAGACGTGTGGGATGGCGAGCCCGAGGGTGTCTATGTCCCCGTCGGAGCCAAGGCCCAGATGGTTTGCGTCTCGGATGAGGCCGAAGTTTTCATTGCAGGCGCCAAATACGACAAGGTGCTGGACCCGTTCGACGTCCGCCAGCATGACCTTGTGCAATACGGCAGCGACGACACTAAAACCCACCGCAAGATCAAGCACATCCTTGGCCAGAAACAGCATGACAAGGTGGGCCGCCTGCTGGTCAGTGAGCTGTTCACGGTAGGTCAGGGCGGCTGGTCCGGCTTCCCCAGCCACAAGCACGACACCAACCGTCTGCCGGATGAAAGCCGCCACGACGAGACCTACAATTTCCGCTTCAAACCCAACTGGGGTTCGGGTCTGCAGATGTTGCAGCGTGAGGACAACGAGCCCGGCGATGCCTATCACATCGTCGATGGCTCAACGATCTGCATCGACAAAGGCTACCACCCCTGCTGCGTGCTGCCGGGGTATGAGATGTACTATTTCACCATCCTCGGCGGTCTCAGCCAGCGCTCGCTGGTGCAGTATTTCCAACCGACACATGCCTATCAGATCGAGACCATTCCGGGCATCAAAGACATGATCGCGAAATTCAAATGACCCTCGTCACGCTGAAAGACGTCCTGACCCCGGCTTATGAGCAAGGCTATGCCGTAGGCGGCCTTGTCACCCTGGGCTGGGAAGACATGCGCGCTTACGTGGCCGCGGCCGAGGCCGAAAACGCCCCTGTGATCCTGCAGGCTGGCCCCAGCTGCCGCGAACACACGCCGCTGCCCGTTCTGGGCAAGATGTTTCGCCATCTGGCCGAGAACGCCTCAGTCCCTGTGGTCGCCCATCTGGACCACGGCTATACGTTTGAAGAGTGCAAGATCGCGCTGGATAGCGGGTTCACATCGCTGATGTTCGACGGCTCGCGCAAACCGCTGCAGCAAAACATCGACGAAACCGCTGCAATAGCCGAGATGGCCCACGCGGCCGGAATCTCCTGCGAAGGTGAGATCGGTTTTGTCGGCTATTCCGGCGGCGAAGGGTCAAACGGAACCGACCCGGCCGAGGCGGCGCAGTTTGCCCGTGAAAGCGGCGTGGATGCGATGGCCATCTCGGTCGGCAACGTCCATCTGCAGCAAAACAAAGAGGGCGGTCTGGACGAGGATCGCATACGCCAGATCGACGCCATAACCGAAGTGCCACTGGTGATCCATGGCGGTTCTGGCGTTCCGGTCGAGCAGCGCAAGCGTCTCGCCCGCGAAACCTCGATCTGCAAGTTCAACATCGGAACCGAGCTGCGCATGGCCTTCGGTGCAGCGCTGCGCGAGGCGGTGAACCGCGACCCCAACAGGTTCGACCGCGTCACCATCCTGAAAGAAACCCACGATCCGGTCGAGGCAGCCGCCCGTACTGTCATTCGCGCTTTCGGAGCGCCGCCGCAAAGATAAGCCGCTAGAGCGTAAAAAAATCCCGGAAAGCCATTAGCGCCACTTCCGGGTCGCCTGCCGCAAAGGCTTCCATTCCGACTGGCCCACGGTAACCCATATCATTCAACGCCTGTGCAACTGCCGCGAAATTGATCTCACCCGATCCCGGCTCGCACCGGCCCGGATTGTCAGCAACCTGAACTTCTCCAATCCAAGGCAAGCATTTTTCGCACCAGCGGATCAGGTCACCCTCTCCGATCTGCGTGTGATACAGGTCGAGATTAATGCGCAATTGTGGGCGATCAATAGCTGAGACCAAATCCAATACATCCGCTGTCGACCCGAACGGACAACCGGGATGGTCCAGCCGATTCAGGTTCTCCAGCGTGAATACCGCACCTTCTTCCTCAGCCAGATCGCAAATTCGGCTCAGTGTATCCCGCGCTTTTAACCACATTTTCCCCGTGACGGATTCGTGCTGCCAGATTGGAATACCGCCATCACCCAGTCCTGTACCGTGCAAGTTTAAACGATCCACACCCAAACGTTTGCCGATCTGCACTGTTTCGCGCGCAGATTTCAGCAACATATCTGCGCCTTGGTCATCCGCAAGACGGCCTTCGAGATAGCCGTTCATGATCGTGAAATTCGCGCCGACGCGTTCGAGTTTATCGAGATCCCACTCAGGCCAGTTCCACAGACCTACACCGAACCCCATTTCCGTCAAGCGAGCGGCGCGCCAATCGATTGGCTTATCCAGCCAAAGCATTTCGGCACAGGCTGCCAATTGGAATGGTTGGGACATCCTAAACCTCAGAATATGGGACCATCAGATCGACCCGCCTTCGACCATGAAATTCCCCGCGCTGCACATGGCAGCATCGTCAGAGGCCAAAAACAGCACCATCCGCGCCACGTAGACCGGATCAATCGGGTCCGGCAGGCATTGGCGGTCGACCTGCTTGGCCAGTGCTTCGGGCGTAACCCAGAGGTCCTTCTGGCGCTCGGTCATGATCCAACCGGGCACTACCGTGTTCACGCGAATACGGTGATCTCCCAGTTCGCGCGCCATCGTGCGGGTCAGGCCATGCACGGCCGATTTTGCGGTGGCATAGGCCGGGAAGCCCGCGCCGGCCTCCCACCATGAGTTTGAGCCGAGGTTGACGATGGCCCCACCGCCCCGTTCGATCATCGCTGGCGCGACAGATTGGATGGCAAAGAACATGTGTCGGATATTGGTCGCCATACGCTCGTCCCAGTAGTCCGGCGTCACCTCGCGCCAATCGTGCCGGTCGTCACGCGCAGCGTTGTTGACCAAGACATGAGCCGCACCAAGTTCGTCCGTCAACTCTGCCAATGCGATACGCAGCGCTTCGACATCGCGCAAGTCGCATTGGGCGAAGACGTGTTCGCCGTCCACCTGCGCCAACAGCGCGTGCCCCGCGTCCGCGTCAATATCCAGAATCCCGACCTTGGCCCCTTGGGCCGCGAAGGCTCGGACTGTTTCTGCACCAATTCCCCCTGCCCCGCCGGTGATGAAAACGGTCTTGCCGTTCAGACTGGGATAGGTGGCAAAGTCTCGGGTCATCCGTCACGCTCCATGATCCATTCGACCTCGGGGGCCGCCACAAAACGCCATTTCCGCAACGGTCCGGCCATGACATTCAGATAGTACATCTCAAACCCATAGGGCGCACCGCAAGGGTGATGGCCGCGCGGGACAGTCACAACATCGCCATCGGACACGGCCATCGACTCGTCCAACTGGCCGTCATCGGTATAAACTCGCTGGATACCAAATCCGGTGGCCGGGTTGAGGCGGTGGTAATAGGTCTCCTCCAGATAAGTGATCCGGGGATAATCATCCTCATCATGGCGGTGGCTGGGATAAGACGACCAGTGGCCATTCGGCGTGAACACCTCGGTCACCAGCAGGCTGTCGGCATAGTCCTCGTTCTCCATCGCGATATTGTTTATATGGCGCGTGTTCACGCCCTTGCCGCGCTCAGTCAGGGTAATGCCGTCAGGGCCGATGCGCCGGGCCTGATGCCCGCCTTTGCCGGGGGCCGAGCAGACGGCGATGACGCAATCAGTTTCGGCGACAGCTTCCCACTCGGTTCCATTCGGCAGGTACAGACAATGCGGCGGTGACTTTTCGAAAACGTCCAAACGGTCGCCCAGAACGCCCCAATTCTGCCCGGCCCCGGTGATCTGCGCCTTGCCTTCGACCATGACCAAGATGACCTCGCGGTCGCCCGTGGCCTCGGCGGCTTCGTCACCTGCACGCAGATGATAAAGGCCGAAACCGACATAGCGCCACCCTGCACTGGCCGGAGTGATATCGTGGACCTTGCCGCGGGTCCCGAACGGTTTCTTGAGCAGGTCTGCCATGGTGTCGTCTCCTTGATGAGCGGGCGAACAGCTCACCCCTATGTTGTCTCAGGCAGCTTGCCTTGCCTTCAGGGCCGAGAGCGCCTTGACCAGTTGCGCCTCGGTCCAGCCCTCTGTGACCGCCCGGCGCAGGACATCCGCCTGGCTTTCCGGCGCATTGCCCCCGATCGGGGGGTCCGTGTCCAGATTGGTCGGGAAAGGATAGCCTTCTGCGGTGGCCGCAATCGCCGCATCCAGTTCCGACTGGGCCAGATCTCCACGCTGTTTCAACGCGATCAGATGGGGGAACACGGCCTGCGACATGGCACGACGATCCACCGCTTCCATCGCGCGCCCGAAGGCCGACGAGATTTGCAGCAGGTTCGCCATGCGGTCGATATCGGCGCTGCTATTTTCTCCGGCAGAGTGGAACAGCGCCGGGTTGAAGAACACCGCGTCCCCTTTTGACAGAGGCAACTGAACATAGTTGTCTTCGAAATGGTCCTGATGCGCGGGATCGTGAAATGCCAGATAGCCCGACGGATAGAGCTGCGAGAACGGAAGCAACTTGGTCGGGCCACTTTCCACCGGCATGTCACAATGGGCAACGGCCCCTTGCAGGGTCAGCGCAGCGGTCAGGTGATGGGTAAGGGCGGGATACCGCGCGGCGCTGTCGGCGCTTTGGAAACCCAGGTGGTAGTCCCTGTGCGCTTGCTGCGCCTTGCCTCCGGGGCGTACCTGATTGACTTGCGCGGTCATTTGATAGTTGGGGCCCAACCAAGCCTCGCAGGCGACCGCAATCGCGGTGTTCCCAAAATACAGTGCAAAACCTTCCGGGTCGCACAGGCATTGCTTTTGCAGCGCATTCCAAACCCTGTCATTCGCACCCGAGGCGGCGAAGTGATCACCTTCACCTGCCCCGCTTCGCCGTTCCTCATCGATGATCTGTCGGAATACCTCTGTGGCCCGGTCGATCACGGAGGTATCCGAATAGGCCCCTTTCAGGGCAATCACCCCAGCTGACTTACTCAAAACCCAGCCCCATTCCGCCAACAAAGCCTGACGCTTGTCCGTCTGCTCTAGCACCGGGCGCAGCGCCTGCATGTCGTAGACAGGTACGTTCTTTTCAACCGACGCGGCATGGGGCACCGCATCGGCCGAAAGGTTCTGAGAGGTCAACACCTTGAATTCATCCAGATCGCAGGATTCCCGGTCGAAATAGCCGACATATCCGAGGTCTTGATGCACCATGACATGCTCCCTTCTCATGGCTTACGGTGTTGCGCCTATGGGCGGTCGTTACGCCGTGATATCCAACCCTGCCTGCTCGCAGACATCGACGATGTGGTCATAACCCTTCTTGGAATACTCATAGGGCGGTGCCTTGGCAGGGTCCTGTTCGGCCTCGACCACGATCCAGCCGTCGTATTCCATCGCCTTGAGCGCGTTCGCGACCGCCTGGAAATCAATGCAGCCATCGCTAGGCACGGTGAAGGCACCGGCAATCACTGCATCAAGGAAGCTGCGATTGTTCTCAAGCGTATCGTGCACGATGGGCGGGCGGATATCCTTGAAATGCACGTGATGTACCCGGTCGCCCCAGCGGTTGAGGGTCGCCATCACATCGCCACCACCAAACAGCAGGTGGCCGGTGTCAAAGCACAGCTTTACCTCGGGGCCCGATCCTTCCATCAGCCAGTTCACGTCATCCTCGCTTTCGATGATCGTGCCCATGTGGTGGTGATAGGCCATCGGCATGCCCTGATCGGCCATCCATTTCGCCAGTTCGGTGAGCTTTCCAGCGTAGCCCAGAACCTCATCCTTCGACAGCTTGGGACGGTCATTGACCGGAGTCCCGATCTGACCCTGTACGGTGTTGGAACACTCGGCATAGACGATGCAGGGGCTGTTTAGCGCCACGAACTGCTCGAACTGTTCCCGCACGGCTTCACGTTCGGCCGCGAAGTTGTTGACCAGCGTGTTGCCCGAGCACCAGCCGCCACAGAGCGCGATATCGTTGCCGTCCAGATAGGCGCGCAGCCCTTCGGTGTCGCTGGGCATCCGCTGGCCACGTTCGACACCGGTATAGCCGATCTCGCGCGCCTCTTTCAACGCCTGCTCCATGGTATAGGCCGCCGTAAGGTCCGGCAGATCGTCATTCTGCCAGGCGATGGGCGAGATGCCGATTTTCACGCTCATTTGGTGTTTCTTTCCTTGAGTGCGACCTCATAGGCCGCACGTTTTTCATTCACTTCGGGGCGGATGCTGACCTCGGGCACGGCCACTTCCCACCACGTGCCGCCAAATTCGGTGGATGGGTAGGGATCGGTGTCGATAACCACCACATAAGGACCCTTGATGTCACCGCGTTTGGCTAAAGCGTCCTCAAGCTCGGCAATCGAGCTGACTTTGACCGAAGTTGCCCCCATCGCCGCCGCGTGCGCTGCAAAGTCGATGGCCGAGGGCGTGTTGTGGACCGTGTGATCCAGCAGGTTGTTGAACTCGGCCCCACCGGTGCCCATCTGCAGCCGGTTGATGCAGCCAAAACCGCGGTTGTCGGTAATAACGACGGTGAAGGAAATGCCCATCATCGCGGCCGAAGCCATTTCCGAGTTCGCCATCATATAGGTGCCGTCGCCGGTAAAGCAGATCACGTCGCGCTCCGGCTGGGCCATCTTGATACCCATGGCGCCCGCGATCTCGTACCCCATGCAACTGAAGCCGTATTCCATGTGATAGGCCCCGGGGCGGGGCGCTTTCCACAGTTTGTGCAGTTCACCGGGCATGGTACCTGCTGCACACATCACAACCGTATCGTCATGCGCGGCACGCTGAACCGCGCCAATCACCTGCATATCGGTCGGCAGCGCGTTGCCGTCGCCGGGCGCGTCGGTCAGCTTGTCGACCTTGCCGAACCAATCGGCCTTCAGCGTGTCGGCCACAGGGTCGGCGCGATATCCCTGCAGAGCAATGCCCAGTTCCTCAAGCCCGACACGGGCGTCGGATTGCAGTGGCATCGCGCCGTGTTTCTCGGCGTCATAAGCGGCTGTGTTCAGGCTGATCAACTCTCGCTCGGAGTTCGAGAACAGACCCCACGAGCCGGTGGTGAAGTCCTGAAACCGCGTCCCGACGCCCAACACCAGATCGGCCTTGGCGCAAATGTCGTTGGCGGGTTCGCCACCGGTCACGCCGATGGGACCAAGGTTCAACGGGTGATCCCAGGCTAGCGCGGACTTACCGGCCTGTGTCTCGGCTATGAGAATGTTATGCGTTTCGACAAAGCTCTGTAACGCATCGGTTGCGCCCGAATAGTGCACACCTCCGCCAGCGACGATGACCGGGTTTTTGGCGGCTTTGATCGCAGCGACCGCACGGGCCAGTTCACCCTCATCCGGGCGAATGCGGCGCTGATACCAGACGCGCGGCTCAAAGAAGCTTTGGGGATAGTCATAGGCCTCGGCCTGCACGTCCTGACAAAAGGACAACGTCACCGGTCCGCAATCAGACGGGTCGGTCATGGTCCGGAAGGCGCGCGGCAATGCGGTCAGCAGGTGCTCGGGCCGGGAAATGCGGTCGAAATAGCGGCTGACCGGTTTGAAGCAATCATTGGCGCTGATTGTACCGTCGCCAAAGCTCTCGATCTGCTGCAACACAGGGTCGGGACCACGGGTGGCGAACACGTCACCGGGGATGATCAGAACCGGCAGGCGGTTCACATGCGCCAGCGCCGCTGCAGTCACCATGTTCGTGGCGCCCGGCCCGATCGAGGACGTGACGGCCATGGTCCGCGTACGACGCATCTGCTTGGCATAAGCAATCGCACTGTGCGCCATGGTCTGCTCGTTATGGCCGCGATAGGTGGGAAGGCTGTCTTTTACGGCGTGCAACGCCTCGCCCAATCCTGCCACGTTACCATGGCCAAATATGGCCCAGACCCCAGCGATGAACGGCTCTCCGGCTTCGTTCATCTGCGCGCCCAGATAGCGCACCAAAGCTTGCGCTGCGGTCAGTCGGACTGTTTTGTCCATTGTGATCCCTTTCAACACAAGGCCATTTCGGCCAATTCCGCAATTTCGATAGTTGTTGGGCCTCTGGCCCCTGAGGGGGGGGAGGAACGGTGTTAAACCGTACCGCCCAAAGACCCTTCCAGTTCGGCCATTTCCTGACCGCCTGCCATAAGGTCCTGCAGTTCCTCGGGCGTGATTTCGCCCCGTTTTGCGGTGCCCAGAGTCTTGCCCCGGTTCAGCACGGTAAACCGATCGCCCACCGCCAGCGCATGGCGCACGTTGTGGCTGATGAAGACAACGCCCACGCCCTGGCTGCGCACTCGGTCAATGGTCGCCAGAACATTCGACGTTTGGCGCACACCCAAGGCCGAGGTCGGTTCGTCCAGGATCAGGATTTTGGCACCGAAATAAACCGCGCGTGCAATCGCAACGGTCTGCCGCTCGCCGCCGGAAAGCGTACCGACTGCCTGATCCGGTCCGCGCAGATTGATGCCCATCTTGCGCATCTCTTCCATGCAGACGTCATTGGCCTGGTCAACATCGAACCGCTTGAGCAGACCCTTTCCTTTAGTTGGCTCGCGCCCCATGAAGAAGTTCCGCGTCACGCTCATCAGCGGGATCATCGCAAGGTCCTGGAACACGGTCGCAATGCCCGCCTCCATCGCATCACGCGGGGTGTCGAAATGCAGCGGCTTGCCTTCGAAAAAGATCTCGCCCTTGGTGGGTTTGTGCACCCCGGACATGGTCTTGATGAAGGTCGATTTGCCCGCACCGTTGTCGCCCAGCAAGCAGTGGCATTCACCCGGTTTGACATCAAAGCTGACACCAGCCAAAGCAATAATGTTGCCAAAGTGCTTTTCGATGTCTTTCATTTCAACGATGGGCGCCGCGTCGGTCGCATCGCCGTGGTGGAACTTGGTATCTTCGGTCATATCAGCGCTCCCCGGTTACGCGTTTACGGATCGCGTTGTTGAACAGAACGGCGATCAGCAGCATGGCGCCCAGGAAGACCTGGAACCAGTCCTGATCGAAGTCGGTATAGGTCAAGCCGATGACAACCATGCCAAAGATGATCGAACCGAAGAACGCCCCGATAGCCGAGCCATAGCCACCGGTCAGCAGACAGCCCCCGATCACGGCTGCGATGATCGCCTCAAATTCCTTCTGGAAGCCCCGCCGTGCATCGGTTGAACCCGCGTCCATCACCGTGATGATCGCCACCAACGCAGCGCAGCAGGCCGTCAGCATAAACAGAGAGACTTTGACACGGTTCACCGGAACACCCGAGTTGGACGCCGCCGTCTTGTCGCCGCCCGAGGCAAATATCCAGTTCCCTGCCGGGGTGCGCAGCAGTACATATGTTGCAGCCAGCGCCATCACGATGAACCACAGGATTTCGACCGGAATACCTGGCACCTTGGGCGCACCGCTCTTGAAGGTATCGATCGCGCCCTTCTCGGCCAGCCAGGCGAACAGGCTGCCAAAGGCCTCGCCCGAGAAAACCGGCGCCAGCCAGTCATTTTCGGTCGCGTCACGCACGCCGCGCAGCTGGGTCGACCCGCTGGTCGCCATTTTCAGACCGACCAGAGACAACCCTCGCAGGATGAACAGAAATGCCAGCGTCACGATAAACGACGGCAGGCCCGAGCGGATCACGATATTGCCGTTGATCGCGCCGACCATGGCCGCAAAAACAAACGTCATCGGGATCGCGGCGACCAGCGGCAGCTGCCAAGTCACCACGCAGACGCCGAAGAACAGGCCGGAAAACGCCACCATCGAACCGATGGACAAGTCAAACTCGCCGCCAATCATGAGCAAAGCGGCCCCGATGGCTAGGATACCCAATTGCGCCGCAGGCGTCATGAAGTTCATCACTCCGGCAAGAGTGAACATCGATTCATCTGCGGTGATCGCAAAGAAGATAACCACAAGGACGACACCTGCCATCGCACCAAGTTCGGGGCGTTTCATTAGCTTGGTCAAAAACGGTTCGCTTTTGACTCTTTCGTCCGCTGCAACTTGCGCTGACTGACTCATGTTTCCCTCCCAATTCGGTTGAAACGGCGCACGCAGCGCCGTTTCTTTTGTCTCTGTCCCGTTCGGGTCAGCGAATGCCCTGCGATGACAGGTCGATCACCTGAGCGGCCTTTTCCTGAGTTACCAGGTTCGGGCCGGAAGGTACGTTGCCACCCGGCATCAGGCCGTATTTGGCGTGCAGGCCCATGAAGTTCACCGCCAGATAACCCTGCAGATATTGCTGCTGGTCGATGGCAAAGGCCGCGTCACCGTCTGCAATCGACTGCAGGAAGTTGGCCGACAGGTCGAACGAGGCCACGTTCACGTCACGCCCCGATGCTTTGACGGCTTCCACTGTCGGTTCACCGGCCGAGCTGGCACCCAATGCCATGACAGTGTCTACATCTTCGTTCGCGGCCAAAGCAGCGGCGACTTTCGACTCGATTTCCGACGGATCGTTTGATGTCGGCAGCACTTCGACATTGCCGCCGAAACCTTCGGCGAAGCCCGCGCAGCGCAGGTCAAGTGCGACGTTGCCAACCTCGTGGTTCACACAAATCGCGGTTTCGCCGCCCATCGAGGCCAGTGCCTCACCGGCGGCTTTACCCGCGTCGAATTCATCCTGACCAACATGCAGGAGTGCGCCCAGATCCTTGGAAACATCTGACCCCGAGTTGATCGAGATCACCGGAATACCGGCCGCGACCGCACGTTCGATTGACGGGCCAAGCGCGTCTGCGTCGGGAATCGAAACGATCAGCCCGTCAGGCTCCTGGTTCACGGCAGCATCGATCAGTTGCGACATGGCCACCATATCGAAAGTCTCGGGCGCGCGGTATTCGACGTTGACGCCGACATCCTTACCCGCCTGTTCGACGCCGTTCTTGACGACGTTCCAGAACGCGTCATTTGCCTGACCGTGCGACACAACTACGATTTCCTGCGCAAATGCAGGGGTAGCCAAAGCCAATGCACCGGCAGCCAATGCGCCTTTTACGAACTTATTCATTTGGTCTCCTCCCATAAGAACAGTCTGTCTTTTGCCGGGGCTTCAGCCCCAATCATTCGGATCCACCGAATCTCCTCCGCTCCGATAACTGGCGGAGCTTGCCCCAGTTTCTAGATATCGGGTCATTTTGCAACCGGTTTCAAAACCTCGGCCAGTTCGACCGCCTGCCCAGACTGAGCGGACCGGGTCGCGGCCTCGGCCATTGCCAGGGCTGCAACGCCATCCTCCAGCGTCACCGGCATCGCCGAATCGGTCAGCACGGCCTGAACGAAGGCATCCCATTCCGCGCGATAGGCGGGCATGTAACGTTCCAGAAAAAAATAGGTCGGCTTGGCGCCTGTGACGCCATCGGCCGTCGATTTGACCACAGCGTTTTCCAGAATGTTATGGGCTTGCAGCAACCCGCCCGAACCCAGCATCTCGATCCGCTGATCATAGCCATAGACCGCCCGCCGCGAATTCTTGATCACCACGATCTGACCATCGGCATAAATCATTGTAACCACAGCAGTATCCACATCCCCAGCGCGTCCGATCTCGGGGTCAACGATCGAGGAACCTACAGCAGTAATCCGTTCGGGCAGCCGACCCATCAGGTAATTCGCCATGTCGAAATCATGGATCATCATGTCCCGGAACAGACCGCCAGATACCTTGACATAACTGATCGGCGGCGGGGCCGGATCGAAAGAGGTGATCGACAGCATCTCGGTCGTGCCGATTTCGCCGTTGTCTGCGGCCGACTTCAGGGTCGTGAAGCTGGGGTCAAACCGGCGGTTGAACCCGACCATTACCGGCTGGCCGGTTTCCGCCGCAACCGCCTGACACGCCAGCGCCCGTTCAAGGCTGAGGTCAACGGGTTTTTCGCACAGAACCGCCTTACCAGCCTCTGTGGCGGCTTCGATCAGTTCAGAATGGGTGTCTGTCGGCGTCGCAATCAGCACTGCATCAATTGATTGGTCCGCGATAATCTCCTGAGATTCGCGTGCCGTTGCACCCTGTTCCGCGGCAAGGCTTTCAGCAGCTTCGGAAATCGCGTCGGAAACCGCACAAAGCTGACTTTGAGGATGCGCGGCAATGGCCTGTGCGTGTACCCGACCAATGCGCCCGGCGCCAAGCAGTCCGATTCTCAGCATGTGGCTCTCCCGATTCTTTAACTTGGCGTTACAATGTTGCTTTTTGCAACCGGTTGCAATATTTTTTTCGATGCAAAGAGTCCGCAACGCCAAACCACTCGAGTTCTGCGATGGTGCGGTAGGCTGCTATTAAGATAACTGGCGATCCCGGAAGGACTCGAACCCTCAACCTGCTGATTAGAAGTCAGCTGCTCTATCCAGTTGAGCTACGGGACCGCTGCGCCCTTCTTGCGGTTTTTACGGGCGGGGTTCAAGACCCAAGCGCATGAAGGCGCTGTTTGGGTCGGTCTCGTATCCGTAGATCGGCTCGCAATAGGAATATCCAAGCGCCTCATAGAGTTTGCGGGCCGCATCATATTCCGGTAGATGTGCCGCGCCGGTTTCCAGAACCAGCGCTGTAACCCCTTCTGTTCTGGCCAGATCCGCAAGATGGACCATCATTTTGCGCGCCAGACCTCGCCCACGCGCCCGCGCCAGAACATGCACCGATTTCACCTCGGCGGTACCATCCGGCAACGCCTTGAGCGCACCGCACCCAACTGGCTGGTCGGCTTCGTACATGGCCCAGAACCGAATCCCCGGCCCGGCCAGCGCCTCGGCATCCATGGTGTGATTGCTTTCCGCGGGACCGGCCGTTTTGCTATGGGCAAAATGCGCCTCGACCACCGGTCGCAATACATCCAAGGTTGGATCAGCCTCGCGAATGTCGATCAACTCAGTGGGTCCAAGGACCACGCCGGTCGGTGGCGAAGTTTTCGCCATAGCCACGGGCGCGCAGGTTGGGTTTGCGCTTGTGCGGTTCGCTCACCTGTGCGTCGATACCATTGTCCTTGGCGTAATCCAGCGCCTCTTCCTTGGTGTCGAACTTCAGGCGTATCTGGGTCTGCGTGTCATTGGATGAGGTCCAGCCCATCAGCGGATCAACCTCGCGCGACGACGCGGGGGCGTATTCCAGAACCCACTTGCGGGTCTTGGCCATACCCGAGGTCATCGCATTCCTAGCAGGCTGGTAAATCCGTGCGCGCATGTCGCCTCTCCGTACTCACTTGGCTAGGGGTGTTTATGCGCCAGACGCGCGGCGCGGACAAGTCCGCAATTGTCGCAATTTAAGGCATTGAAATTGCCCCCTTGAACAAGAACAAAAACAGATCAAAATCAGGCGCGAAAGGAATCTCCCCTGATGGCTTACGCTCATTCCGACAAGACCCAGCTGACTGCCGAAGACGTCCGCGCCCGCCTGAAACTGGAAGGCGGCAAATCCTTCGTCATGCATACCGAGTTTTCGCCGGCGGGCGACCAGCCAACTGCAATCAAGGAACTGACCGGGGGCGTGCTGGACGGTGAACGCGACCAGGTTTTGCTGGGCGCGACCGGGACGGGCAAGACCTTCACCATGGCCAAGGTGATCGAGGAAACCCAGCGCCCAGCGATCATTCTTGCGCCCAACAAGACGCTGGCGGCGCAGCTCTATGGCGAATTCAAAGGGTTCTTCCCTGAAAACTCGGTCGAATACTTCGTATCCTACTATGACTACTACCAGCCCGAGGCCTATGTCGCGCGGTCGGACACCTATATCGAGAAAGAATCACAAATCAACGAACAGATCGACCGGATGCGCCACTCGGCCACGCGGGCGCTGTTGGAGCGGGACGACGTGATCATCGTGGCCTCGGTGTCGTGCATCTACGGTATCGGTTCGGTCGAAACCTACGGGGCAATGACCCAGGATCTGAAGGTCGGCAACGAATACGACCAGCGGCAGGTGATGGCCGATCTGGTGGCCCAGCAATACCGGCGCAACGATCAGGCGTTTCAACGTGGGTCGTTCCGGGTTCGGGGCGATTCCCTGGAAATCTGGCCCGCCCACCTTGAGGATCGCGCCTGGAAGCTCTCGTTCTTCGGTGAGGAATTGGAAACGATCACCGAGTTCGACCCGCTGACTGGCGAACGCGCCGCGACGATGGAACAGGTGCGCGTTTATGCGAACTCGCATTATGTGACGCCGAAGCCGACGATGAACCAGGCGATCATCGGCATCAAAAAAGAACTGCGCATCCGGCTGGATCAACTCGTCGGCGAAGGCAAACTCCTGGAAGCTCAGCGTCTGGAACAGCGCACCAATTTCGATCTGGAAATGCTTGAGGCCACCGGCGTATGCAACGGGATCGAGAACTACTCGCGCTATCTGACCGGCCGTGCGCCGGGCGAGCCGCCCCCGACCCTGTTCGAATTCATCCCCGATAACGCGATTGTCTTTGCCGACGAAAGCCATGTCAGCGTGCCACAAATCGGCGGCATGTACCGGGGCGACTATCGGCGCAAATTCACGCTGGCCGAACACGGGTTCCGCTTGCCCTCCTGCATGGACAACCGACCCCTCAAGTTCGAGGAATGGGACGCCATGCGCCCGCAATCCGTCTTTGTCTCGGCCACACCAGCTAAATGGGAGATCGAACAGACCGGCGGCGTCTTCACCGAACAGGTGATCCGCCCCACCGGCCTGCTGGATCCTGAGGTCGAAATCCGCCCTGTATCCATGCAGGTGGACGATTTGCTGGACGAGGTGCGCAAGGTCACAGCGAACGGTTACCGCACGCTGGTCACGACCCTGACCAAACGTATGGCCGAAGACCTGACCGAATATCTGCATGAACAGGGCATCAAGGTCCGCTACATGCATTCCGACATCGACACGCTGGAACGCATCGAAATCCTGCGCGACCTGCGGTTGGGGGCGTTTGACGTGCTGGTGGGGATTAACCTACTGCGCGAGGGGCTCGACATTCCCGAATGCGGGCTGGTCGCCATTCTGGACGCGGATAAAGAGGGCTTTCTGCGGTCCGAGACTTCTCTGGTTCAAACCATCGGCCGCGCCGCGCGGAACGCCGACGGGCGGGTGATCATGTATGCCGACAAGATCACCGGCAGCATGGAGCGCGCCCTGAATGAGACCAACCGCCGCCGCGCCAAACAGCTTGCCTACAACGAGGAACATGGCATTACGCCTGAGACGGTGAAAAAGAATGTCGAGGACGTTCTGGCCGGTCTCTACGAAGGCGACGTCGACATGAACCGCGTCACCGCCACCATCGAGAAGCCGATGCACGGCGCCAACCTCGAGGCCCATCTGGACGGCCTGCGCGACCAGATGCGCAAAGCCGCCGAGAACCTGGAATTCGAAGAGGCCGCAAACATCCGGGATGAGATCAAACGCCTGGAAGCGGTCGACCTGGCCGTCGCCGACGACCCCATGGCGCGGCAATGGGCAGTCGAGAAAGCCTCGGAAGACGCGGTGAAATCGCGCGGACGCTCAACGGCCGGCAGGCCGGGGCAGCGGGGTGGGAATGTGAAGAGGAGGAAGCGGTAGGTTGACACGCAACTGATGGTTGCATTTTGACTCAAAGCACGAAATCAATCTTCCTAGGCTCAGGACCCATTGATTTCCGTATAGCGGCGTGATTCACGGTTCGAAAACGAGCGGTGAACATGTCTGATCTTTTCTGGCTTACA